>CAZSUH010000080.1:0-13964 GCA_964609905.1 uncultured Verrucomicrobiota bacterium | reverse complement strand
CGGGCCACCTCCACCGTGTTGGTGGTGTCCGTATTAAGCCCCGCCACGTAGTCGTTGGCCAGGTTAAGCGGGCCGCCTTCCGCGGCTCCGCCCAGGGCCGCGGCCAGGCCGGCCGTGACCAGCCAGATTGCCTGGCGCATCGACGAAAATAGAAACTGGGGACAAGGATTCTTTACACGCGATCTATCGTTCATGCTAACTTCCTCCTACAAGGGTGCGCGATATCCATAAAAACACACACCCGCCTTCCAATCGGGGATCGCCGGACACTTCCGGATTCCATGCCTAATTTGTATGACAGGGGGGGGGAAGTCAACTCCGAATATTCGAGCGAAAGTAATGAAGTAATGGGATCCTCATGACAAAACGATTGCATTTCCAAAGCGTACAATCGAAGATAGCAGGAATTTAATTTTCCAAGGAGGTCTTCATGTCGCCCGCCGTAGCCCCTGTCCCGAAACCCGCCTTCGCCTGGCCGTCCGGCGTGCGAGGCGCCGTCAGCCTCACCTTCGACGACGCGCGGCCCACCCAGATCGAGGCGGGCGTGCCGCTCTTCGACCGGTTCGGCGTTCGCGCCACCTTCTATGTCATGCCGGGCGCCGTCCGCGAGCGGCGAAAAGCCTGGAAAAAAGCCGCGGCCACGGGCCACGAACTTGCCGGCCACTCGATGACCCACACGTGCAGCGGCAACTTCAGCTTCTGCTCCAGCCATTCCCTCGAGGAGATGACCCTGGCGGAGATGGAAGCGGAATTCGTGGAATCCAACCGGCAGATCGAGGAACTGGTCGGCGTCAAGCCGGTGAGCTTCGCCTATCCCTGCGGCCAGAAGTTTGTCGGACGCGGCAAGAAACTCAAGAGCTACGTGCCCCTGGTCGCCAAGCATTACCTCACGGGCCGCGGCTGGCGCGACGAATATTTCAACGCCCCCGACCGCTGCGATCTGGCCCAGCTCGCCGGCATCGAGTTTGACGGGGCGGATTTCGAGCAGGTCCGTCCTCAGATCGACGAGGCCGCGCAAACCGGGAACTGGCTGGTGCTGGCCGGCCACGATATCGGCACGGATCCGCGCCGGCAGATGACCCTGGTCCCGACCCTGGAGGCCATCTGCGCCTACTGCAAAGACCCGGCCAGCGGCGTCTGGCTCGATACGGTCGGAGTCATCGGCGCCTATGTCAAAAAGGCGCGCGCGGCGGCGTCACGCGCCGCGCGGCGGGCATAAGGCCATGGAACTGCCCGCCCTCGTTCACGCCTTGTTCGTGGTCCTGGCGGGCTGTTTGCCGTGCCGTTGCTGCTCACGGTCGGGCTTCCCGTCTCGACCGTCCTGGCCGTTTCGGCCATCTGCACCGCCGTGCAGACGGCCGGCGGCGTTTCTGGTTGCGCCAGGCCGCCTACCTGGTGCTGGCCGCCATCGCCGTGAACGCCATGGCCCCCCAGGCCCGAACCTGGTGGAAGGAAACGGTTGATCCCGGCCGGTCGGTCTGTATAATAAAAAAATGAACAGGACCCGATCCGAAACCGGCGAGGCCCTCGGCCCGCCGCGCCTCGACGAATATCGCTGGCTGCACCGCCTGGACGCGCCGGAAACCCGCGCGTTCCTGCGCGCCAACAACGAACACGCCGAAACGGCGCTGCGGCACCTCCAACCCCTGCGCGCCCGGCTGTTCGAGGAATTGAAGGCCCTGACGCCGCCGGACGAAGGCTCCGCCGGATACACGGCCGGCCCCTACCGGTACCGGACGCGGTTCGCGCGCGGCCGCGACTATCCCGTGTTCGTGCGGCGGCGGGTCGATCCGCCCGGTCCCGACGAGATTCTGCTCGACGAAAACGAGCTGGCCCGGGGGTTGCCGCTCTTCGTCTGCGAAGGCGTCCGCGTCTCCCCGCGTCACGACCGGCTCGTGTATGCCGTGGACACGACGGGGGACCGCGCCTTCACCCTGCATGTCAAGGATCTCGCGACCGGCGCGATGTTTCCGGAAACCATACCCGGGGCCGACTCCCATGCGGTGTGGGCGAACGACAACCGCACGCTGTTCTACACGCGCCTGGAGGAAGGAAGCTACCGGCCCTGGCAGGTGCGCCGCCATCTGCTGGGAACCGATCCGGCCGGCGACGCCGTCGTCTACGAGGAACCCGATCCCGCCTATCGCTGCCTCCTCCTGCCGACCCGCACCGGCCGCTTCGTCCTGCTGAACGCCTATTCCAACAACACGGAGGAAATCCGGTTCCTGGACGCCAACCGGCCCGGGGACGCCTTCACGCTCTTCAGCCCCCGCGTCGAGGGGCATCAGTACGAGGTGGAGGACGACGGCGAACGCTTCGTCGTGAGAACCAACTGGAACGCCCCGGATTTCCGGCTCTGCGAGGCGCCCGTCGAACCGGGGTCCCGGCCCGGCGCCTGGCGGGAAATTCTGGCCGCCCACCCGGGCCGAACGCTCGAACAGACGCTCGTGTTTCGGGATTTCGCGGCCACGACCGGCTTCCGCGACGGTCTGCAACGGCTGTTGATCCTCGACCGGCGCAACGGCGCCCTGCATGAAGCCGCCGTTCCCGAACCGGTGTGCCACATCTGGCTCGAGGAAAACCCCGCCCTCGACTCCCGGTCCGTGCGGGTCGGGTTCACCTCGCTGAAACATCCGGTCGCGTTTTACGATTATCACATGGCCGACCGCGCCTGGACCCTGGTGCGGCGGGAAGAGGTGCCCGGGTATGACCCCGACCGGTACGCCACGGAATGCCGGTGGGCGGAGGCGCCGGACGGCGCGCGCGTGCCGATCTCGCTGGTCTACCGCACGGACGCGCTCCGGAACGGGCCCGCGCCGCTGCTGCTTTTCGGCTACGGCGACTACGGCACGAACATCCCCGTGTACTTCGATCAGTCCCGCCTGACCCTGCTCGACCGCGGATTCGTCTATGCCATGGCCCACGTGCGGGGCGGCAGCGAACTCGGCAGCCGCTGGCACGAGGCGGGCAAGCGGCTGCGCAAAAAAAACACCTTCACCGACTTCATCGCCTGCGCGGAATTCCTGGTCCGGGAAGGCCTGGCCCGGCGCGACCGGCTCTTTGCCGAAAGCCTCAGCGCCGGCGGTCTGCTGCTCGGCGCGATCGCCAACATGCGGCCGGACCTGTTTCGCGGCATTTTCGCCTGCAAGCCGTTCGTGGATCCGCTGACCACCCTGGCCGATCCGTCGCTGCCGCTGACCTGCTTCGAGCACAACGAGTGGGGCCACCCGGACCGGCCCGAGGAGTGGGCCTACCTCCGCTCCTATGCACCCTACGACAACATCCGCCGGCAACCGTATCCCCACATGCTGGTCACCGCCGCCCTGAACGATTCCCAGGTGCCGTGCTGGGAACCGGCCAAGTGGGTGGCCCGGTTGCGCGCCCACAACACGGCCGACACGCGCATTCTCCTCAAAACCGACATGACGGCCGGCCATGCCGGCCTGTCGGGCCGAACGGAACGCTTGAAGGATCTCGCCTTTGTATACGCCTTTCTCCTGGATCTGGCGGGGCTCGGCGAAGCGAACGGCGCGTGAAAACAATAAAACCCTAAACTCCCCGCCCCATGATAGCGATGGGAGTGCGGGCATCTTAGCGCATGCGCTTTTCGAGTGGTGCGCAGGCGATAGACGAGTGGGCGCACATTCACGGAAAGATCGCCCGGCACGTGCCCCTGAGCGGCGATCCTGACGCGCCTGCCGGACACAGCCCCGACGGAATGAAGCGCCCCTGAACGCCCTCCTACCTCCCTCGTGGCGGACGCGCGGGCGGCCGGACCGCGACTTCGGCGTTGCGCGCGTGGTAAATCGCGGTCAACTCCTCCAGCATGCCGTCCAACGCATCGGTCAGGCGCCCGCCCGCCCGCGCCACCTCCGCGTCGATCGCCGCGCGCAGCCGCAACAGCCGCCAGCGCCAGGCCCCCCGGGCCGCCGGCGTCAGCCGGCGTTCGACCTCCCGCAGAATCGCCTCGGTCTCCGCCGCGCGGCCCGTCTTGTCCGCCCGGATGACGCGGCCGTCCGTATCGGCGGTTCCGGACAAGGACTGATGCCCATGCTGCTCCTCCAGGCGGAAAACAGCCCCGGCCACCTCGCCGGCCGTTTCCGGGGACGCCACCCACGCGGCATACTCGCGCACGGTTTCCGCCGCGGCGCGGTCGCCCCAGCTGTGCTGGAGGGTGATCGCCTTGTTGAGATCCTCGAAAATGCCCTCGGAATACGGGAACCCGCCCGACAGCATCTTCCCCGAGGCGTCCCAGATGTGCTGGAGATGCCGGGGCAGCGGATTGGCGCCGTACCCGCCCCAGGGAAACATGTCGTACATGCTGATCTCCGGGAAATTCAGCATCGGCAGCCCGCCGGGCGCGCCATGCTTCAACGGATACTCGGGAAAGCGGCTGCCGTAGTCGTCCGCCATCAGGTAGTCGGCATACTCAGGCTTGCGTTTTCCCATGGCCTTCGCCAGGCCTTCCCATTCGCCCTTGACGAAATGATCGAAGTACCAGGTGGAGAGAACGATCTTGGCTTCCGGCATCAGCCGGCGAACCAGTTCAGCGTAAGGCTTGGCGATCTTGAGGAATCCATTGCAACCCCACGGCGCGCACTGCGAGCAGGTGCAGCCGCCCTGGTCGTAGGGCCAGTTCCAGACATAGCCGATGTCCAGGTCGGCAAACGCCGCCAGCATCTCTTCGCGGGTCTTCAGGATCAGCTCCAGTCCGCCGGGCTTGCTGGGACAGATCTCCACGTGATAATGGCCGCCGGGTTCGGCGAAATAACCGTCGTGCCCGGCGGTCCAGTCGGCGCGCAGGGCTTCGGGACTGTTGGCGTACCCCTCGTTGCCCAGCGCGGTCAGCCCCCCGCGGATGCCCACGCCGTTGGCCGCCTGAAGAATCGCCCGCAGCCGCCGGATCATCGCCTGCGCCGCGGGATCGCCGATGCCCTGAAAATGATGCATGTCGAACCAGACGGAGAGCGCATTGCAGCCCCACAACGCCAGCTCCTCCACATAGCGCTTCACCTTGTCCACCGGCGCATCGTGGTAGAAATTGTGGAAATGCGAAGCGAAATAGATGCCGCGCACCGGCCGGGTCGGAACCGACACGCCGGTCCACGGCGAATGCCGGAACCCCTGCCCGTCCCCGCCAAACGTGCAGCCACGCAGATATTTGCCGACGCCATACAGCAAGCCGCGCTCGTCATTTCCGAGAATGCGCTTGCCCGTTCCGGCATCCTCGATGCGATATCCTTCGGCCCCGATGCCGGCCTGAATCGCCAGCGTCAGTTCGCCGGGTCCGGCCGTTTCCGTCAATTCGATCCCGCCCCGTTCGCGCATCTCCCGCGCCAGGATCCCCAATGTCTTCGCCACCCGTGGCGTCCGCGCCGCGCCCACCCGCACCGCTAATTTCAGACTCATGAACGACCCTTTTTACTCCACAACCACCAATTGATACCCCTTTACTTCCGGGACTGAAATGGTCACATACCCGTCCGCCGTTTCGACATTCAACGGCGTTCCGCAGAGCGCCAGGGTCGCCTTGCGAACCCGCTTGCCGCCGGTTCGCAGGCTGACGCGCACATCCGTGACCGTGATCGGCTCCTCGATCATCTGGAACGAGGCGCCGCGCTGCTCCGGCACATACGCGATCAGGTGGATGAGGCGACGCGCGCCCTTGCGCATCACGGACACCTGCCCGAAGGACGGGAAATTCCCGACCTTGACGATCGGCGCCGGGTCCAGCTGCGCGAGCAGGTTGCGCAGCAGATATTTATACGCCGGAACGGCATAGTTGAAATAGGCGGAGAAAATCGGGAAACTGAAGTGGGCGATGGTTCCCATCCGGGCCAGGGCCGCCCGCCCGCTGTCCCGATCCGGGGGAACATAGAGATTCTCGTGATACCCGTCCCAGGACTTCTTGTTGAAATACGGCCGGATCAGCCGGGCCAGCAGCCGGGCTCCGCGCCGGGCCGCCATGGCAATGCCCGGCTCGTAGATCGTCGTGGGCATGTCCGGCAAATCCCGGCTGACTTCCGGGGTTGCGTTGAAAAAGGCGACGTTGTAAGGCTCCGCGCCCTGGTAGTCGAGCTTGTAGGCCGGCAGGGCAAAGCGTGTTTTTTCGGGATTCATCCCCGCCCACCCGGAAGAAATCAGGACGCCGCCCCGGTCCACATGCCGCTGCGCCTTGTCCTTCAACTCCCCCGCCAGCGTGACCCGGTCGGGCAGAATGATCGTCTTATATCGGCTCCAATCCCCCCGGCCGTCGCACACATCGAACTGGCATTTCAGCTCCGACAACAGGCGGGCCGCGCCGCGAACATTGTCCAGCGCCCCGCTGCTGGCTGACGGGAACCGGGCCAGGAGCGGATCGACCACCGCCATATCCACGACTGGTTTGGCCCCATCCACCCAGGGTTCGATCGCCTTGACTTGGCGATAAACGGAGCCGATCCGATCGTAAACCTGCCGGTCGAGCCGGCCGCGCGGATGCAGGTGGTCGCCGACGCTGCACGTGCCACCCTGGCTCAGGGAGCAGAGGCAATCGAACAGCAGCGACGGCTCGGTCCGGATTCCGCCGAAATCGCCCCAGCTCGCGTGGAACCGGCCGGTCATCAGGAAATACGGCTTGCGCAGCGTGCGGGCATAGCGGATCGTGGCGGGCAGGATATCGTATCCCCAACCGCCCGTGGGGAGGATTTCCAGCTCCAGATGCGTGGGTTCCTCGGCATAAGGCAGGCCGTTGAAATAGAGGTAGATTCCGGGGCGAATCCGCTTCACGAGCGCACGGATCCGGGCCATGAACCGGCGGGTGACAATCGCGGTATACTGGCCGGCATGGTCGCCGTTTAAAGGATCCAGCCCCCGGGCTTTCATCCCGTCCAGGCATTCCACGCCATGACAGGGCGACAGGTCGAAGCAATCCAGGAAAATTCCATCCACCGGATAACGGGTGAGGATTTCTTCGACCATGCCCGCCAGGTGATCGCCATAACCCGTATTCAGGCAGGGGTTTCGGAACCAGTGGCCCATGCGCTGAAACTGATAGACCTGCCCCTCCTTGTTGACCTTGCACCACTCCCGATGCCGCAACGCATGCTCATGGTCGATGCCCGCGTTGACATAGGCGGCCACGCGGATGCCGCGCTTGTGGCAGGCTTTGACCATGGGCCCCAGCAGTTCCCGATGGAGCCCCGGATGCACGGTCCCGATTTTCGTCGGATAATAGGCAAACCCCAGGTTGCAGCGGGCGAACACCGTGATATAGTCCACCTCCGCCCGAGCCAGTGTGTCCGCAAATTCGGCCGGGTTGAAATCGCGGCCGACATCGTCAACCGCCGGCATGGTGTGAAAGTCCAGATGAATGGCGCGTTTCGGGAAGGCAACCGGCGGCATGAAGGAGCTCCTTGTTTGGCTCTTTCTTGATGAACCCGTTCACAAGATAACACGATCCCCCTCGGAATGCACGTTTTGTTGCCCGGTCAAAGGGTTCATTGACTCCTGGCCCGCGAGTGTCCATAATCCGCATTGGTTTTAATCTCAATCCCAAGGAGTGGTATGATCTCTAAACGGTATGTGATCGGATGCCTGTTTCTCGCCGGACTCCTCGCCGCCGGCTGCGGCGGCAAAAACGAGGGCGCTCCCGCCACCCCCGGCTCCTCCTCCGCGGAAACGGACTCGTCCGGTTCCGGCCTGCCCTCTTCGAAGGAACTCGGCGAGGCTGCCGCCAACCTTAAAAAGGCCATGCCCCTCGTGGGCGCCGAGGTCGGCAACGCCATGCAGGCCATGAGCCGGGTGGCGGCCGAGTCCGAAAACGTCACCATCACACCCGTCGATTTCCGCACCCTCCGGGAGTTGCTCCCGGAAACCGCGGGCGGACTGAAACGGACCGCCGATCCCACCGGCGAGCGGCAGATGGGCGTCAGCAGCACGACATGCGACTACGGAGAGGAGAGCGGGGCCGCCAGCCTGACGATCACGATCATCGACACCGGCGCCATGCGCGCCATGCTCGCCGGCGGCGCCGCCATGGCCATGACCTTGGACCTCGACCGGGAGACCGACTCCGGGTACGAACGCAATACCACCATCCTGGGTCATAAAGCCCACGAAAAGATGGAGGGCGACGATGGTGAAGTGACCGTTCTCGTGGCCGATCGTTTCCTGATCGAAGTGCGCGGCAGCGGCATCAAGGCCGATCAACTCAAGTCCGCCGTCGGCGCCGTTCCCCTTCGAAAACTGGAAGCCCTGAAGGACGAGGGCATTGAAAAAGCCAAGCCTGCCGGGGGTTGACCCGCGCCGAGGAGTCCGCATGAACAACGCGATCGAGGATGTGTTCGAGACCGTTCGCCGCCGCAACGCCGGCGAGCCCGAATTTCTCCAGGCCGTGCGCGAGGTGCTCGACACCCTCGAGCCGGTGCTCGATCGCAATCCGGAATACATCCGTTCCGGCGTGCTGAGCCGCATCGTCGAGCCCGAGCGCCAGATCCTCTTCCGCGTGCCCTGGCAGGACGACCAGAGCCGCGTCCACGTCAACCGCGGATTCCGCTTCGAGTTCAATAGCGCCATCGGCCCCTACAAGGGCGGTCTGCGCTTCCACCCCAGCGTCAACGCCAGCATCCTCAAGTTTTTGGGCTTCGAGCAGGTCTTCAAAAACGCCCTCACCACCCTCCCCATGGGCGGCGGCAAGGGCGGATCGGACTTCGATCCCAAAGGCAAGACCGATGACGAGGTCATGCGCTTCTGCCAGTCGTTCATGTCCGAGTTGTGCCGCCACATCGGGGCCGACACCGACGTGCCCGCCGGCGATATCGGCGTGGGCGGCCGCGAAATCGGCTTCCTCTTCGGCCAGTACAAGCGGCTGAAAAACGAATTCACCGGCGTGCTCACCGGCAAACGCCTCAACTGGGGCGGCTCCCTCGTCCGCCCGGAAGCCACCGGCTACGGCTGCGTCTATTTCGCCGAGGAGATGCTCAAGAGCCGCGGCGATTCCATCGCCGGCAAGGTCTGCGCCGTTTCCGGATCCGGCAACGTGGCCCAGTACACGGTGGAAAAACTGAACCAGCTCGGCGCCAAGGTGGTGACCCTCTCGGATTCCAACGGCACGATCGTCGATCCCGACGGCATCGACGCCGAAAAACTCGATTTCGTGATGGACCTCAAGAACGTCCGCCGCGGCCGGATCAAGGAATACGCCGATCGGTTCAAGGTGAAGTTCTTTCCCGGCGCCACCCCCTGGACCGTCACCGGCTTCGACTGCGCCTTCCCGAGCGCCACGCAGAACGAGATCACCGGGGCAGATGCCCAGGCCATGCTCAAGAGCGGGTGCATCCTCGTCAGCGAGGGCGCCAACATGCCCAGCACGCCCGAGGCCGTGGAACGGTTCCTCGCGCACCCGGCGCTCTACGGACCCGGCAAGGCCGCCAACGCCGGCGGCGTGGCCACCTCCGGCCTCGAAATGTCCCAGAACTCCATGCGGATGCAATGGAGTCGCGAGGAAGTGGACGAGAAGCTCCACACGATCATGATCAACATCCACAAGCAGTGTTTCGAGACCGCCGACGCCTACGGCCACCCCGGCAACCTCGTCATGGGCGCCAACATCGCCGCCTTCACCAAGGTCGGCGACGCCATGCTGGACCAGGGTGTGGTGTAAACAACCTCGCCTCTCACGCCTTCGCCGGCTGTCCCTCGCCGGCGGGCAGCTTCCGCGCTACAACCGCCAGTTTTCGCCCGAAAAGGGATGCCCGGGCGTTCTGGCGATGGACGGAGCTGCCCCGCCCGAACATCATCACCGTGCTGAGCGTGACGAGGGGAACCAGGAACGACAGCAGAAGCGAGGCGCTTTGCCTCTTGTCGGTGGTCACCCGGCAGATCTGAAAACCGTGCTGGGAGAGCATCCATTCGTAGCGGTTCAGGGTGAACGGGGAAATATGCTGGTGAACGGGATCGCGCGTAAAGGGCGTCAGGGGCTTGAACGAATAAAAAGTGCCGGTGCACAAAAAACGCATCCTGGATTTCAGGGACACGATGTTGGGCGTCGTGAACACGAGCGTGCCGTTCGGCTTCAAGACCCGGGCGGCTTCCGCGAAAAACCGGTCGTGCCCGTCGATATGTTCGAGGACTTCCACCGCGACCGCGAGATCGAATTGCCCGTCCGGATAGGGCAGGAGGCCGGACGGCTCGCATGCCCGGCAGACCACGCCCGGCACGTTGAAATGGTCGGGCACCAGGTCGCAGGCCTCCACCGACAGGCCGGCCTCCTTGAGCCTGGCCGAGAACGCCCCCTCCCCGGCTCCGATGTCGAGCGCCCGCGCCCGGGGCGCCAGCGCGTTCGTCTTGGACAGCACGCCCATCACCAGGTCATGCGTTCCGTGGATGGCCATTTCTCGGGGCAAGGTGCGTTCTCCATTCCAGTCAGGGTTTCGAGACGTTGCCGATCCCGGACAGCATCCCCTTTTCCGGAAGGTCTTGTCAAGCGCATGAAAAAACGGGGAATGTCCATTTCGCGGGAAGCTTGCCTCGCGCGCCGGCACCCGCTATGCTGTTTCCATCGAAAGAGGACGGCATGCCCAAGCTTCGCACTAAACTCAGCACCGGCCTGCCCGCGCTGGACCATGTCTTTCGCGGTCTCATGCCCGGCGACAACATCGTCTGGCAGGTCGAATCCATCCGCGATTACCAGCCCTTCATTCCCCCCTATGCCGCCTACGCCCGCGAAAACCGCCAGAAAATCTTTTACTTCCGCTTCGCCCGGCATGAACCCCTGCTCGCCGCCGGAGAAGGCGCCGAGGTTATCCCCCTTAATCCCGACCGCGGTTTCGAACCGTTCCTCTCTGAAATCCACCGGGTCATCAATGACGAGGGGCGCGGCTGTCTCTACCTCTTCGACTGCCTCTCCGAACTCGCCCCCGACTGGTGCAGCGACCGCATGCTCGGCAACTTCTTCATGCTCACCTGCCCGTACCTCTACGACCGCGCCGCCATCGCCTACTTCGCCATCCTGCGCAACTACCATTCCTTCCACGCCCTCAAACCCATCTCCTCCACCACCCAGATCCTCGTGGATGTCTACCGCCACCACGACGCCCTCTACATCCAGCCCCTCAAGGTCCAGTACCGCTTCTCCCCCTCCATGTACATGCTCCACGCCTGGAAGGAGGACCGGTTTATCCCCGTCAACCAAAGCGGCATCATCACCGAAATCCTCGCCGACTCGCCCTGGTCCCGCTCCGAGACCGCCAGCGCTCAGCTCGGCTATTGGACCAAAACCTTCGCCCAGGCCCAACTCGTCCAGGACCAGCTCGATCAGGGCGTCGGCTCCCCCGAGGAAGCCGCCGCCTTTTTCCACAACATCCTCCGCATGCTCATCTCCCACGACGACAAGGTTCTCGCCCTCGGCGAACGCTTTCTCACCCTCCGCGACCTCCTCGCCATCCGCCGCCGCATGATCGGCACCGGCCTCATCGGCGGCAAAGCCGTCGGCATGATCCTCGCCCGGGCCATCCTCCGCAAGGCCGACCCCGTCCGCTGGGGCCGCCTCCTCGAACTGCACGATTCCTTCTTCGTCGGCGCCGACGTCTTCTACACCTATCTCGTCCAGAACGGCTGCTGGTGGATGATCCATCACAGCAAGCCCTCCCAGGGCCCCGATGACGACACGGAAACCGCCCGCCGCCGCATCCATGCGGGCGACTTCCCCGACTACATCGTCCGTCAATACGCCGACATGCTGGACTATTTCGGCCAATCCCCCATCATTGTCCGCTCCTCCAGTCTGCTCGAGGACAACTTCGGCAACGCCTTTGCCGGCAAATACGAAAGCGTCTTCTGCGCCAACCAGGGCGGCGCCCACAAGCGGCTCGAGGATTTCCTCTTTGCGGTCCGCTCCGTCTACGCCAGCGTCATGAGCGAGGACGCCCTCTCCTACCGCCACCGGCGCGGGCTCATGACCCAGGACGAACAGATGGGCCTCCTCATCCAGCGCGTCTCCGGCAACACCTACGGCAACCTCTTCTTCCCCCAGGCCGCCGGCGTCGCCTTCTCGTTCAACCCCTATGTCTGGGATCCCGCCATCGACTCCAAGGCCGGCATGATCCGCCTCGTCTTCGGCATGGGCACCCGCGCCGTGGACCGCTCCGACGACGACTATACCCGCATCGTCGCCCTCAACGCCCCCACCCGCCGCCCCGAGGCCAGCTTCAGCGAAGTCGTCCAATACGCCCAGCGCCGCGTGGACGTGCTTGACCTCGAAGCCAACCACCTGTCCTCCGTCTCCTTCGCCGAAATCGTCGACCGCCACCCCGACATCCCCCTTCCCATGTTCGCCTCGCGCGACCGCCACCGCGATCCCGACACCCGCCGCCCCGCCCGCGAGCAGCCCTGGGTCCTCACCTTCGACCGCCTCCTGGCCGACACCTCCTTCGTGGCCGACATGCGCGACATGCTCCACACCCTCCAGGACGCTTACCAGCATCCCGTGGACGTCGAGTTCACCCTCAACTTCACGGAAGCCGACACCTTCCAGATCAACCTCGTCCAATGCCGCCCGCTCCAGGTCCGCGGCGCCGGCGACGCGCTCGGGGATCCGCCCGCCTCCATCCCGCCCGGGAATGTTATCCTCGAGTCGCGCGGCGCCGTCATCGGCAACAGCGTGGAATTGAAAATCGACTGGATTCTGTATGTGGTTCCGTCGGTTTACGGCGAGCTGCGTGAAAGCGACCGCTACGCCATCGCCCGCCTCATCGGCGAAGTCACGCACCTTCCCGCGCTCGCCCAGATGTCGGTCATGTTGCTCGCGCCCGGCCGCTGGGGCACCACCACCCCCGCCCTTGGCGTGCCCGTTTCGTTCGTGGATATCGCCGGCGTCTCCGTGCTCGGGGAAATCGTCGCCATGCGCGCCAACCTTGTGCCCGACGTCTCGCTCGGCACCCATTTCTTCAACGAACTCGTCGAGCGCGACATCCTCTATCTCGCCCTCTTTCCCGGCAAGCCCGGCAACGCGATCAACGCCGATTTCTTCGAACGGAAAACGGAAAACCGTTTGGCCGAATTCCTCCCTGACCAGGCGGAATGGGCCCGCGCCGTGCGCCTGATCGACTGCTCCAGCCTGCCGGAAGGCGGCATCCTCACCCTCAACGCCAACTCCATCCGACAGCGCGCGGTCTGTTACCGCCTGCCGCCGGAGGCGGCCGGCCCCGCCCCATGAACCAGGCGTCTCCCATTCGCCACTTCTGGATGGCCTTCGTCTACGCCTGGGCTGGCGTCCGCGTCCTCTTCCGCACCCAGCGCAGCTTCCGCATCCACGCCGGCCTCTCCCTGGTCGTGGTGGCGGCCGCCTTTCTCCTGCGCGTGCCCGTGCTCTCCTGGTGCTGGCTGATCCTCGCCATCAGCGCCGTACTCAGCGCCGAGGCCATGAACACCGCCGTCGAATTCCTCGCCAATGTCGTCTCGCCCCAGTTTCATCCCGACATCAAGAAGGTCAAGGATGTCGCCGCCGCCGCCGTTTTCTTCGCCGCCGCCGGCGCGGCCGTCATCGTGGCGCTGGTTCTCGGCCCGCCCCTCTGGGCTCTCCTGGCGGGGACGGCCCCGGGACCCGGTTCGCATCCACCGTGACCTCCCGGCCGGGCATGTGGGAAACGGAGCGAAGGGAGCCGATTGAACGGAGGAATTGGCGCTTGAACCGCCCGCCTTCCCCCGGTATGCTACGCTCCATCAGTCGGTCATGAAATTGATCATCCAGATTCCCTGTCTCAACGAGGAGTCCAGCATCGGCCAGGTGCTCGACGAGATTCCCCGCGACATCCCCGGCATCGACGCCATCGAAACCCTCATCGTCGATGACGGCTCCACCGACCGCACCTGCGAAGCCGCCCGCGCCCATGGCGCCACCCACATCCTCTCCCTCAAACACAACCGCGGTCTCGCCTATGCCTTCCGCGCCGGTCTCGAAGAATCCCTCCGCCTCGGCGCCGACC
>CAZSUH010000079.1:0-14165 GCA_964609905.1 uncultured Verrucomicrobiota bacterium | reverse complement strand
CGGCCGGGCCGGTTCGCAAACGGCGGCTGTTCGTGGAGGGGGTGACGCCCATGGAGTCGGCGGGCGAATGGGCGGCCACGGCGTTTCGCCGCCTCGCGGCGGGCGACGGGATCAGCCTGGTGGAGGCGATTCCCTCGACGGGACGCCTGCACCAGATCCGGGCCACGCTGCTGGCGATCGGCTTTCCGATGGTGGGCGACAAGCTGTATGGAACCGATCCGGAACGGTTTTTACGGTTCTGCAAAGGGGCGCTGACCGATGCGGATCGCGCGGCGTTGCGGATGGACCGGCAGGCGTTGCATGCGGCGTATTTGCGGTTCCGCCTGCCCCGCACGCAGGCCTGGCTGGAGGTGGAGGCGCCGTTGCCCGCGGATATGAATCGCGCCGTCCATACGTATGGACTTTTACTTTAAAACACGTAGTGCCAACAGGATACAACGCGAACCGCGTCAGGCAACCTGGGCCGTTTTCGCGTCTTCCAAGACCAGGTTCGGAATGGCCATGGCGTTCTTGAGCATGCCGATCAACTGATCCAGCCCGGGGATGATTTCCGAGGGGAGCCCGGAAATAGTCGCCCCCTCTTTTCGTAGCGCCTTCATATGGGCCAGGAAAGCCGCCCGCTTGTCCTTCACCTTCCCCTTGGTCTGACCACGGAATGCCCGCAGTTCCGATTTGGCCAGCGTCCCGGTCAGCGCCTTTTCCTTGAGTTCGAGCAGGTTGGCGCGGGCGCTCTTGCTCATGCCCGGCCGGCTGAGCTTGGTTTCCATCCATTTCAGGTCGTCCACGTCGTTCAATTCGGGGATAAACGTGTCGGGTCCGGGGTCCAGCCATTCCGGGTGGTGGGCGGCGACCCAGTCGAAAATCTCCAGGTAGTGGTAGAGCGTGGCGCGGCAGAGTTCGAGCCGTTCGCGTCCGTAGCTGGCCAGGTCGGGATAGTTCAGTTTGGCAAATACCTGCTCGTCGCGCACCTGGGCGAGTATCCGGCCCACGACCAGGTAGGCGATCCGCTCCGTTTGAAGCGCGGACTTCAGGAATTCCGTGATCTGCTCGGCGCTCACCGCAGGCGCGTTTCCCTCGGCCATGCTATCGGTCATGGCGGAAATGGTTTCGATCACGGCATTGCGTTTGGCAGGCATGTTGCTTTCTCCCCTTGTTTCCTAAAAGGTACCAGAATCGGCGCCGGCCCCGCAATCGCCATGGGGATTCCTCCCGCACTCGCACCGGGAACAAGGCTTGAACAGTAGTGTCATCCGGGTGTAACGTTCGGCGTGATGAGCGAGGGGAATGGGGATGAAGAGGGGAACCGAATGCCCAGAAACGAACAACAAACGCGATTTGAGCTTATAGATCCCATGCTCCTGGACCATCGCGGTTGGAGTCGTGAGAACATCTGCGTCGAAGAAACCGCCGCGCCGGTGGACATCGTTTACGGAAAGGGACGTCGCCGTCCGAAAGGCAGAACGGATTACGTTCTTCGCCACCCTCTGAAACCGGGAACAGAATCGATCCCTCTTGCCATCTTGGAGGCCAAACACGAGGGGTTGCCCCCCGATCACGGACTCCAGCAGGGCAAGGGCTACCTCGTCGGCCATCTTCACCACGTGCCCTTCGTCTTTTCCTCCAACGGGCACCAGTTCGTCGAGTATGACGAACTCACCGGGATTACCTCGGATCCACGCCCCATGTCGGAATTTCCCACACCGACGGAGTTGGTCGACCGTGTGCTTGCCGCTGCAGCCCTACCACCGGAAAACAAAGATTGGTCCTTGCTGCTCACGCCCTATGCCAAGGGACCCTCTTACCTCCGCTACTACCAGGACGCCGCCATTCGCGCCGCCATCGAGAAGACCATCCGCCAACGCGCCGCCGGCGAATCGCCGCGCGTGCTGCTTTCTCTTGCCACGGGCTCGGGGAAAACCCGCGTCGCCGCCGTCCTCCTGCGCAAGATGTTCGATGCCGGCATCATGGGCCGGGCGCTCTTTGTGTGCGACCGCACGGAACTTCGCGACAACGGTCTGGGCGACTTTCAGTCCCTTTTCGGCAACGACGCCGCCGAGGTGGATGCCCGCCACCCCCAGAAGAATGCACGCGTCCTGGTCGCCACCTACCAGACTCTTGCGCAAGACATGGGAGCGGATGGCGTGGCCTTCTTCAAGACACACTATCCCGCCGACTTTTTCGATGTGATCGTTATCGATGAGTGTCACCGTTCCGCCTGGGGCGACTGGCGCGCGATCCTTGACCAACACGCCACGGCGGCTCAGATCGGTCTCACGGCCACCCCGCGCGAACTTACCCTGCCCAAGGAAGCCGATGGCGAGACTCATGACCAGATCGTGAATGACCAGCGTTTCCTCGCCGACAACTACCAGTACTTCGGCGACCCCGTCTACGAATATACCTACCTCCAGGGCGTGGCTGATGGTTATCTCGCTCCCAACGAGATCGAAACCTACGACCTCTATCATGACCATCGCCACACTCCCGAACGGGTGCGTGGCGTGAAACGCGAGGACGTGGCCGCCAAGAAACTCACCAATCTGCATACCGGCGCAACCGTTTCCCCCGCGTCCGTCGCCGAGAATAATGCTCCCAGTTCCCTCGAGTCCCGCCTCTTCGAGCCCGAACGCATCGCCACCATGTGCGCCCACTACTTTGACCGCATGCTGGCCACCGGCGATAACGATCCTCTTCAGAAGTCCATCATCTTCTGTGCGAGCGACCACCATGCCGATCTTGTCGCCAACGAGATGAACAACCTCTACGCCAAGTGGTGCCGTGCAAATGGCCAGCGTCGCGTGGCGACCTACGCTTTCAAGTGCATGTCCTCGGTCAACGGCCAGTCCCTCATCCCGAGTTTCCGCGGCCGGAAACGCTCGCATATTGTGGCCGCCACCAAGGACCTGCTCACCACGGGCGTGAACGTTCCCTGCGTTCGGAATATCGTCTTCTTCCGCTATGTCCAGTCGCCCATCCTCTTTCATCAGATGATCGGCCGCGGCACGCGGATCGACGAGGAAACCGGCAAACTGATGTTCCGGATCTTCGACTACACCGGCGCCACAACCCTTTTTGGCGCAGACCTCACTTCGCCGCCGCCGCCCCAACCCGGTCCGCCCGGCCCACCGCCGCCCCCGCCACCCGCGCCCGTCAAGGTTAAGGGTGTCGCCATCGATATCCGCGGCGCGGGCCACTTCAACGAAATGTTGGTGGATGGCCGTGTCACGCGTGTTACCCCGGGTGAATACCGCGCGTCCCTTGTTCACGAGTTGACCGCCAACGTCCCGTCTTTGGCCGACTTCCGCGAGCGCTGGCTCAACCCGGAGTCCCGTGCCGCCATGCTGGCGGAACTCGCCGAACGTCAACTCCTTCCCGAGAAACTCCGCGAGGGGGCCAACATGGACGCTTACGACCTATTCGATGTCCTGGCCGCGCTTGCCTATGGCATCGTGCCCCGCACCCGCGCCGAACGCGCCGCCCAGTTCTCCGACACCGGCCCCGACTGGCTCATCCATCTCCCGCCACTCAGCGCCAAAGTGCTGCGCGCTATCGTTCGCCAGTTCGAGCGGGCGGGCACCGACGGCCTCGAAACCAACGAACTCTGGCAGACGCCCGAAATCCGGCAACTCAACGGCCTCAAGGCCCTGCGCGCCGGCGGCGACCCGGTTGAACTCCTTCATAAGTTGAAGGAGACATTGTTTGTGGCATGAAGAACACGGGTCAAAATGAATGGAGATACGCAACCCTGGCGGAGATCTGCGACCGCCGGATTGAAGTGGTCGATCCTAGGCGATATCAGGAACAGTCCTTCCGCTATGTGGACATAACCAGCGTAGACAACACCCGGAAACAGATCACTACGCCGCGTATGATCACCGGCAGGGATGCACCCAGTCGGGCGCGTCAACGCATCAGGGCCGGGGATGTTCTAGTGGCGACAACCCGCCCAAATCTGAATGCTGTGGCGGTGGTGCCGCCAGAGCTTGATGGACAGATTGCCAGTACCGGTTTCTGTGTCTTGCGACCCAGTCAAGGCCTGGACGGCGATTATCTTTTCTCGTTTGTGCGGTCCGACTGGTTTGTTCAGGGCCTTTCTGATCTTGTGAAAGGCGCTCTATATCCAGCAGTTTCGGATAATCAGGTTTTCGCCCAGAGTTTGCCGCTTCCCTCGCTCTATACCCAACGCCACATAGCCGCGCAACTCAAGGCGCAACTGGCCGAAGTTGATCGCGCTCGAGCGGCTTTGCATGCGCAAGTCGAAGCCGCCAAAGCCCTGCCAGCCGCCTCGTTGCGGGCGGTGTTTGGCGACGCGGATAACGCGCCGCTCCTGCCGAAAAAATCAGATTGGCGGCCTGTACGCCTGGGCCAGGTCTGTGAGATTACCGCCCGCCAAGTAGACCCGAAGCTGCCAGAATACTCAGTACTTCCACACGTCAACGGCGAGAACATTGAAAGCGGAACGCGCCGATTGACGCAAGTCCGTTCGGCCGCCGAGGATGGTATGACCAGCGGGAAGTATCTTTTCGAGGCTGGGGATGTGCTCTACTCCAAATTACGGCCGTATCTTCGCAAAGTGGCCCTTGTCGACTTTCGGGGACTATGCAGCGCAGACATGTATCCTCTGCGGCCAAACAACACCTGTCTGGATTCTGACTATATGGCGTGGATGCTTGTCTCGGATGGTTTCACACGGTATGCCACGCAGGAGTCCCAACGAGCGCGTATGCCGAAAATCAATCGCGAAGAACTGTTCGCGTGGATGTTCCCGCTCCCCCCGCTCCCCGTACAACGCGCCCTGGCAGCCCGTCTCCGAACCGAGATCGCTGAAGCGACCGAACTGTGTGGGGCGTTGGAGGCAAAACTCGCCACCCTTGACCGCCTCCCGGCCGCCTTGTTGCGCCAGGTGTTCGGCGGGGCTGTCGGAGGGTGTTGAGTGGAATCGAACCGTGCTAGTGAAAAGATGGGGGTGCCTTATTTCTTTACGCGGAGGTAAGGAAAGGAGATTTCTTAAGCCGACTTGTTATTTTCGTTTGCTTGCTATTTTGAAAATAAAGGTGTTCTCTATTAGCGCCGCCGCAAATAGGGAGATTGGGCCATGAAAGAGAAGTTTGCCATACCGGGACGACGGGTACGTTGCGAAGGGACGTACACCGCCTTCATTCCCGCCCCGCTGCCTCCGAAATTGGAGTGGACCTCGTCCCTGGTCAGCGCCCTATCAGAGGCCGACCGGTTGATTGGGCGTCTGGCCGGCGAAGGCTACGGTTTGCCCAACCCGCATCTCCTTATCCGCCCCTTTGTGGCGCGCGAAGCGGTTTTGTCCAGCCGCATTGAGGGCACCCAGGCGACGCTGGGCGAACTGTTGGCGTCCGAGGCTGGGGCCGTGGTGGACAGGAGTCTGGACGATCTTCGCGAAGTGGCCAACTACGTTGCGGCCATGGAACATGGCATCGGCCGACTTTCCATGCTCCCGCTCTCCCTGCGCCTTATCCGGGAAGTTCACGAGAAACTGATGCAAGGCGTCCGTGGCGGTCATGCCACACCCGGCGAATTCCGCCGCACGCAGAACTGGATCGGTCCCGCGGGCTGTACCCTGGCCAATGCGAGCCACATTCCCCCGCCGCCCAACGAACTCATGCGTTGTCTGGGCGACCTGGAGACATTTCTTCAGGATCGCTCTTTCCCTCCTCTCGCCCAGATCGCCCTGGCCCACTACCAGTTTGAGGCCATCCATCCTTTCCTCGATGGCAACGGGCGCGTCGGGCGCCTGCTCATCACGCTGTTTCTGGTCGAACGCGCCGTTTTGCCGCAGCCACTCCTCTATCTGTCCGCATTCTTCGAAGCGACCCGCGCCGACTACTACGATTTGCTGCGCGGTGTGACCGATCGTGGGGAGTGGGGGGCGTGGCTCGAGTATTTTCTGGGCGGGGTCGCTCGCCAGGCGGAGGACGCATTGAGCCGCACTCACCGCCTGAACCAGCGTCTGGCGCAATGGCGTCTGGACGCCGCTGGGCTGCCGTCCCGCACGCCGGTTCTGCTACTGGACATGCTGGCGGTCAACCCCTTCATAACCGTGACAAAAGCCGTTGAGAAGTTGGGGGTGGCCTTTACCACCGTGCAGCGTGCCATTGACCGTCTGGAGTCTCTTTCGATACTCACCCGGGTGGGGCAGGCCAAGCGTGACCGCGTTTACTGTGCCAAGGAGTTGCTTGCCATCCTCGATGAACCCGCTCGCCTCGCGTCTACTCAACCGCTTCGTAACAACCTATGAATTATCCCCTGACAAAGAAACTCCGCGGCATGCCGCGCAAGGCGAAACTGAAGTCGCCCGAATCGGTCAACGCCGTGGTGAAATCCATCTGCGACATCATGCGGCGCTCGAACTGCGCGGGAGCCTTGCAATATGTCCCGGAACTTACCTGGATTCTGTTCCTGCGCATACTCGACGAGCGGGAAGCCCACGAGGCCGACGAAGCCGCCGCACTTGGCCTTGCCTTTGTCCCATCCCTGAAGCAGCCTTTCCGTTGGCGCGACTGGGCCGCGCCGGATTCACCGCGCCGCCAGGACAAGGATCCCGCCGCCAGCGTCTGGACGTTCGTCCACGCCGAACTCCTGCCGCATCTCAAACAACTCAAGAACACCCGTAACGCCACGCCGCGCCAGAAGGTCATCAGCGAGATCATGGCCGGCGTCGAACGCAGTCGTATCGATTCCGAGAAGAATTTCTGCGACATCCTCGACAAGGTGCATCAGATCACCACCGAGACGGTGGATCAGACCCACGTTTTCACCTTGTCGCAGGTGTACGAGGGACTTCTTCTCAAAATGGGCGAGAAGGGCAATGATGGCGGGCAGTTCTTTACCCCGCGCGAGATCATACGCGTCATGGTGCGCGTGGTCGATCCCGAGATCGGCAAGACGGTCTACGATCCCGGCTGCGGAACCGGCGGTTTCCTGGCCCAGGCATTCGAATATATGCGCCAGAAAGCCGGCGACACGGTCACCAGCGTCCAGTTGGAGACCCTGCGCCGGCAGACCTTCTACGGCCGCGAGAAAGACAATGCCGTCTATCCCATCGCCCTGGCCAACCTGGTGCTCCACGGCATTGACGAGCCGCACATCTGGCACGGCAACTCGCTTTCCGGCCAGGCGACCTACGACGGGCTATTCGCCGGTGCGCCCCAGTTCTTCGATTATGTCCTCATGAACCCGCCCTTTGGGGGCAAGGAAGGCAAGGAAGCCCAGACACCGTTCGAGTATAAGACCGGCTCCACTCAGATTCTCTTCCTCCAGAGTGTGCTCAAGAGCATGAAGTCCGGCAGTCATTGCGGCATTGTCCTCGACGAAGGCGTACTGTTCCGCGTCAACGACGCCTATGTTGACGTCAAACGCAAACTGCTCGAAGAATGCGACGTATACTGCATTGTCAGTTTGCCCGGCGGGGTGTTCACGTCGGCTGGGGCAGGGGTAAAGACCAACCTTGTCTTCTTCACCAAGGGCCGCCAGACCGAGAAGATCTGGTATTACGACCTTTCCGATATCAAGGTCGGCAAAAAGACCCCGTTCACCCAAACACACTTCGACGACTTCTTCGCACTGTTTCCCACGAAAGCCGATGGTCCCCGCAGTTGGACGGTGGACTTCCTCGATATACAGGAACGGGCACTGGAGAAGGCCAAACCATTCCGCGAGAAAGCGGTCGCGTTGTTTGCCGAGGCCGAGACCGCCGAGGCCGTTTTTCAGGACAAGAAACAGACGAAGAAACCCAAACGCTCCGAACTCGAGGCTCTTGAACAGAAATGGAAGGCCATCCTCCGCCAGGCGCGCGCCACCCAATCCGAGGCCCAGACAATTGAGGATGCCATCTACGATCTCAAGGCCGTCAATCCCAACCGGGTCATTGAAACCGACCAACGCAGCCCCGCTGAACTCCTCGACACCATAGCCGCCCAAGGACTCGAAGCGGATGCCGCCTTGACCCGCCTTAGGAAACTGCTGGAAGAGTAACTCGGATGAGAACAACCCTCAGAAGATTACAGCACTTCAAGCACAGTCTTTAGGAGGCACACATGGGCGAGATGACGATGGGCCAAATCTTGTGGGGCGTTTTTTTCGGCTCGCTGGGCATCGGCTACTTCATTTACGGGAAGAAGCAGGAGAACTGGATCGCCCTGCTCTGCGGCATCGCGCTCTGCGTGATTCCGTATTTCATTCTGAACGTGTGGCTGCTGCTTCTGGCGGGCGCCGTGCTGGCCGCGGCACCGTTTGCCGCCAATCGCTGGATGTGATCAGCCGAAAACCGGGGCGATGATCCTTCCCTGACCGGTTCCCCCCCTCGGCAGGGTCCGCGGAAAGTCGGGATTGAGCGTCAGGCGGCGCGCGTGAACAAGCGGGGCAAGGTCCTTGCATAATTCGTAAGCGCCGGGAGTTCCCGGAACGGGCCGGTAAATCTCTTTGACCGCCAATCCTCTCACCACCGGGTTCGCGTTCGGATTGAACACCTCGAACCAGCCGTCCTCGGGCTTCTTGCTCCGTGGCCAGGTCAGGGCCTTGGGCCCGACCAGGACCAGGTAGGGCGCCATCTCGCCCTCGCCCGGCGTGTAATGGAACCGGACGTTGCGGATGGAAAGCCCGTCGATATCGGCGCAAATGTCGAATACGCCATCGGACGACTTGTCGTAATAGTCGGTCTTGCGGATGCCGTCAACCTCGATGTCGGAGAAGAACAGGTCGGACATTTTCCCGATCGGATCGGCGAAATCCCGTTCGGGCCTGGCCACGTTGGGCTGGTCGTAGATCTTGAAGGTGTGGGCTCCGCGTATGTTGCGGAACACGCACCGGCGGATGTCGCAGTCGAGGGTGGCGCCGTTGGGGAAGACCTTGGTGCCGGGCAGGAGCCGCAGTTCGGACCACGTATAAGCGGGCGGAGTCTCGATATCTTCGACCAGCACATCGGTGATCGGGCCGAAGGTGACACTGCTGGTATCCCAGTCCCAGGCGTTGAGCGCCACGACGTCGTCGTTGGTTTTGCCGGCCACATGCCGGATGATGCCGCGCGCGGAAGGCCCCTCGATATGAATGCCGTCGGCGCTCTCGTCGATCGCGATTCGATCGATGAGAAAATCGGCCGCGTTTCCGAGCTGGATGGCATACGGGGAGCAGTCGCGGAAACGGACATTCCGCACGGCGATGGACGAGACGTGGTGCAGCAGAAAGACGCCGTTCGAGCCGGGCATCGAACCGTCCTCGTCGTAGGCGCCGCCGCGTCCGCGGCCTTCGTTTTTCTGATCGCTCCAGATGCCCCCCTCGATCAGAATTCCGGCATCGGCGTCGGCCGCCATTTCGACCGGTCGATCCGGCGCAAACACGACGCGCGCGTTGCGCACCATGCACGTTCCGGCGCGGCCGATTTTCAGGCGAATCTCAGTCTCGGGATCGACGATCAGCCGGTTGCCGCTCCGCAGCACGATGGGCCGGTCGATGTAAACGGGCGTGGACATCCTGGGGATGAACGCGGAACCGTTCTCCATCAGGCAGCGTTCGATGGCGTCCGACCAGATTTCCCCGGTCGCGTCATGGAGGGGCCCCATGGAGCGGGAGTCGGGGTTCCATGCCTGCTTCCAGGCGGCCTTGCGCACCAGTCCGGCATAGTCGGTAACCGGCCTCGGGCGGCTTGTGTCGGGGAAGCGGACCCGGTTTTCCGTGTCCAGCAGATTCCGGTAAAGTTCGGTCTCGTTCATGAGGGCCATCTCCCGTTTTTCAGAGCAAGCCGGCCATCTGGTTGAGGGCGCGGCCGTGGACGCCCGGGCGTTCGGCCTGGGCGAGCAGTTCGGTGTCGTCGGTCACCACGTAGCAGCCCTCGTAGCGCGGCGCGTAGAATTCGAGATCCTGGAGGATCGCCTGATCGGCGCGCTGCTCCTTCGTGCCGCCGCCGGAATAGATCACCTTGAGGGCGGGCGTGCGATCCGTTTCCGAACGTTCGGGCCCGTCGAAATAGAGGCGGATGTCGCAATCCCGCGCGGTTTCGAGGAGGGCCGCCAGGCGGTTGGCGAGGGCCTCGCGGGCCCGGGCGCCAGGCTGGTCGTTTTCCAGCCAGGGCTGGAACAGATCGGGCCGGGAGAGCAGCAGATTATGGCCGTCCACGAGCACGAGCACGCGCAGGGCGGGCAGCGCGAGTTTGTGGCGGAACTGATCCGAGGGGCGCTCGGCAACCGGCGCGGCATCAACGGGGATCATGGCCTTCAACAGGACGGCGCGCCGATCTGCGATGCGGCGGGCGAGCTCCTGGGAGAAGCCCGGCGGGAAGAGGGCGAAGGACTTGGCGGGGCCGTCCAGGAAGGCGCGAACGGCCTCCAGCTCCTCCACGCTCTCGGCACCGTTGACCCGGGTCAGCAGGGCGTTTTCGGCGGCGCCCGCGGGGGCGGGCTCGCCGAGCAGTCCGGCGAGGGACTCGATCTCCCGGTCGAGCGCTTCGGCAAGTTCGGCCAGGCGGGGGTGGCGATTCAGGGCGTTCTGGAGGGCATCGCGCACGTCCTCGCGGTGCTGGCGAAGGACGTCCAGCCGTTTGCGCAGTTCCTGCCGGTTGCCCGTGACGCGGTCTCGTTCGGCCTGTTGGCGGAGCGTCTCGCGCACATCGCCCAGGAGATGGACGGAGCCTTTGTGCGAATGGGCGGCGGACTCCATGGCGCGGAGGGGCAGGAGCCAGCGGCGGGTTTCGGACGACAGTTCCGCTTCAATGCCTTCCCGCACGCGGCGGTGCAGGTCGTCCTGGGCATCCGTGAGGGATTGCGCGGCGTTTTTGGCGCAGGACTCGGCCTGCGCGGTTTTGGCGCGTTGCTCGCGCAGCTTGTTCTCCAGGTCCTCGAGCTTGACTCGGTGCTGCTCTTTTTCCCGGACGAGCGCCTGTTTTTCCTTTTCGGCGGCGCGCTCTTCGCGGCGCTCCTGATCCTCGAAGCGGCGGAGTTTCGCGCGCAACTCCTGGAGTTCGGCGGGGTCGGCCGTTTTTTCGGCGGCGGCGATTTTGACCTTGAGGCCGGCGATCCGGGCCAGGAAGGGGGCAAAATCGGACTCCAGCGTGGCGCGGGCTTCTTCGGGCGTCTGGGTTTTGGAGGCGTCGGCTTCGGGGTGCGCCTGGAGGTGTTCCCACGCCAGGGCGCGCATGCTGTCGCGCGGATCGAGCAGGAGGCCGGCCAGGAAAGCGGGTTCGCCTAAATAGGCGCAGAAGGCCAGAAAGCCGTGGGCCAGCGCTTTTTCGGAAAGCACGACGGTAAATTGGCCGAAGAGGCTGGACTCCCGGAGCAGGTCGAGCAGTTCGGGATCGGGCTTGCGGCGGGCCGTGATCAGGGACTTGACTCGCTTCCGCAGGATCGGGGCGCTGTCGGGGCGAGGCGAAAGGCCTTTCATGAGATCGGCTCGGCTGCGGGCGTAGTCGAGAAGCAGGCGCGGCGACACGGTGTCCACCGAGTCCTGCAAGGCCTGCAGGACGGGCGCGGGAACGGGTTTTTGGTCGATTTCAAACATAGGCGTCAGGCGCTTAGCCGACCCTCCTTCCAGATGAACGTGGTCATGAGCGAGGTCAGTTGGGCGACAATGGCGGCCGTATCGGCGTTGTGCCGGACCCGGAGGCCGGCGGCGTCGGCGATGACGCGGTAGTCCCGGAACTGGCGGCGCACGTCGCCGATGGAAACTCGGTGCCGGCCGCCGACCCAGTGGAAGGCGTTGCGGACGATTGTTTCCTCGTATCGGTCCAGCATATCGCTGAGCCGTTCTCCGCCGCGAATCGGGTAGAGGCCGTTGCAGGCGCGTTTGACGATCTCGATCAGGTCCTGGGTCATGCCGCCGGCGGTTTCGCCGGAGCCGTTTTCGCAGAGCCGGAGAAAGGGCTCGCTTATTTTCCAGCGGGGCCCCTGGCTGTCCTTGCGATCGAGCAGGATGGCAAAATATTGCGAAGGCTCGTCATGGATATCCGCGTCCGCTTCGTTCCAGGCGTTGATGACGAGGGCCTTTTCGGACCAGCGGCTGAAGATGGGCTGGCGCAGGTTGGGATCGTCGATGATGAACGTGTCCGTCTCGGGGAAATAGCCGATGAGCGCCACCCAGTGCTCAAAGTCCTTGACGAGCAGGATGGCGGGCAGGCCCTTGATCAGGTGTTGCCGGAGTCGGTCGGCAAAGGAGTCGCCGCCGGTTTTTTTGAATTCGGAGAGGAACGCGCATTTGGCGCGATAGGAGGCGGCCGCGCGCTGAATGTCCCTTTCATCCTGCCCACGCTTGTAACGCATCCAGTACGAAAGGCCGCTGGCGCGGGCCACCTCATGCTGATCCGCGTCGATGCCGAGTACGTGCAGGCAGTAGGAGAGGCTGCACGGGCCGCAGTGACTGGGCGATTGGGCTTGAGTGAAGAGTGTGCAAGTGTCAATCATGGCCGTTGTGAATACGGGGTGGTGGTTGAAATGGGTTGTCGATCGAAAGACGATTATGCCACAGAAGCCGGGAAAGAACAATTTTTAGCTTTATTTATCATACAAATGTGCATTCTTGCCTTGGCCCTTGGCGATCCGCTATGATAAACGGATGAAAAAGATACTCTTTCCCCTGTTGGCGGCTCTTGTTTTCATTCCCCGGATCTCCGTGGCAGAGGCGCCACCCGCCGATGCCGCCACGCGCGGACCAACGCAAAACGTCATCCTGATGATCGCCGATGGCGGCGGATTCAACCATTTCAGGGCGGCATCCGCCTATATGACCGGCCAGGCGACCGGGTTGATTTGGAATTCATTTCCGGTCCGGCTGGCCGTGAGCACCTTTTCGGCGTCCGGGCAGGGCTATGATCCCGGGCGCGCGGCGCGGGATGCCGGCTATTTCCGCGAAAAACCGACAGATTCCGCGGCCGCAGCCACCGCCATGGCCACGGGGTTCAAGACGTCGAACGGATCGTTGGGCGTGGATACCGAAGGCCGTCCGTTGCCAAGCGTGGTGGAGGCCGCGCAAAAGGCCGGCAAAGCCGCGGGCCTGGTCACCACCGTGCCGTTCAGTCATGCCACGCCGGCGGGCTTCGGCGCGCATGTCCGGGATCGGGGCAAATACGCAGACATTGCCGAAGAGCTGGTCGAGCGCAGTTCGCTGACCGTGCTGATGGGCGGCGGGCATCCCCTGTTCGACGTCGATGGAAAAGCCCGGATGATCGGTAAATTTTACGCGTTTGTCGGGGGCTCGGCCCTGTGGGACCGGATTGCCCGGAACGAAGCGGGCCGGGGCTCGAACGGAACGGCGGCGCCGTGGACGCGGGTGCAGGATCGGGCGGCATTCGCGGCGTTGGCCACGGGCGCGGCACCGGCGCGGGTGCTGGGCGTGGCGCCCGTGTACAAAACGCTTCAGCAGGAGCGGACGCCCGGCAAGGACTGGAACGGCGACGGCAAGATCACCTTCGCCGATGCGGCGGCGGCGCCGGCATTCGGCGATCCGCTGACGTCCGGCATGCCGACCCTCGTCGAGATGGTCCGGGGCGCGCTCAACGTGATGGACGACAATCCCCGCGGTTTTTTCCTGATGATCGAAGGCGGAGCCGTGGATTGGGCTTCCCACCAGAACCAGTCGGGCCGGATGATCGAGGAGATGATCGGTTTTCTGGATGCTGTTCAAGCGGTGTGCGACTGGGTGGAGGCGAACGGGGGGTGGGAAAACAACCTGCTGATCATTACGGCGGATCACGAAACGGGCTGGCTGCAGGGTCCGCCGGTGGCCGGGGTGGACTCCAACTGTCCGCCGGTGGCCGTGCGCGGAAAGGGCGAAATGCCGGGCATGGTCTGGAAACAGGTCAACCACACCAACCAACTGGTGCCCCTGTTCGCGAAGGGCCGGCGGTCCAACCGGTTTGCCGAACTGATCCGGGGGCGGGACGCCGCCCGCGGGGACTATGTGGACAACACGGATATCGCCCGCGTTCTGTTCGAGGCGATTCGCGAGCCGTAAGTGTGGCGGCTATGTCAAAAGTGTCTTTGAGGACACTCGACATTAAGTTCCTGTGATTACGTGAGTTATGGCGCGAAAAAATTACTCAAGCTCGGCCGATGTCTGGCCCGCCAGGATACTCCCCATTCCGCGAGGAAAGGCGGACGGGAGCCGATTGCGCTGTAGCCATAAACGGGGAGGCGCGGGAAGGATGGCATGAG
>CAZSUH010000078.1:0-14333 GCA_964609905.1 uncultured Verrucomicrobiota bacterium | reverse complement strand
AATCGGGAATCCCGCTTTCGGTGGACATCCCCGCGCCGGTCAGGAACACGATGTCGCGGGACTCGCATAAAATCGCTTTCAGGGATTGGGCTTCTCCCGGCGTCATGGCCGCCGCGCCTCCCCCGCCATCCGCCTCGCCAGCGGCAGCCAGAGGATCAGCGCGCCCAGCGCCGTCAGCGGGTAGGCCGGCAGCGGAACGGCGCGCATCTCGCGCACAGCCGCGAAAACCGCCGAGGCCGCACCCTTGCCCAACCGGTAGCCGAAGGCGTCGATCACCTCCTTGGCGCGGTAGCGGGCATCGAAGGAAAGCGGGATGTAGAGCAGTTCCTTGCCGGCGCGGAAAATCGAGTAATCGAGGATCTTGAAGGTCATGTAAGCGCCCGCCGCGGGAGCCAGGCCTGGCGCGACCAGCGAGACGCCGCAGGCCGTCGCGTTCAGGAGCGGAATGGCCGTGTGGATGGCGACCAGGGAGAATCGCCGCAAGGCCAGCGGGGTGAGCACGAACTGGAACACCGCGGCGCCGCAATTCAGAAGGGCATAGAGGCCGCCGAACCAGC
Source organism: uncultured Verrucomicrobiota bacterium (assembly GCA_964609905.1). Lineage (GTDB taxonomy): Bacteria > Verrucomicrobiota > Kiritimatiellia > CAIKKV01 > CAIKKV01 > CAZSUH01. The sequence goes on along the minus strand of CAZSUH010000078.1, from coordinate 13,776 downwards.
TTGTGCGGGCGTCGGCGTCCGGAATCAGGGCCTTGACCCGGATATTCATGTGCAATTCCAGCGCGGTCGACACCACCTGCGTCAGCACGATCAACAGGGCCATGCGGTAAAGCACGGGCGTATGGGTCAGTTCCCCCCACCCCAGGTGGCCATGGCGGCCATGGGCCTGATCGGGCGGGACGGCGGGTTCGCCTGCCAGATGAAACGACCAGGCGGCCAGAATGCCAACCGGAACCAGCGTCAGCGCCGCCATCAACAGCAGGTTGGCGCTGCCCCAAGACTGGGCATACGCCTTCACCATCAGCCCGCCGGCAATGGGGCCGAGGGAGGCCAGCCCGCAGACCAGCCCGTTGAGCTTGCGCCCCTCGGAATCGTTGAGCGTGGAGTTCAGGAACGACCAGACCTGTTCGACCAGCAGCACGATGTAGGCTTCCCGGAAAATGTAGAGGATCGCGGTGGCGGGCGCAAATCCGGCCAGCATCGCCTTCTGGCACGCCAGGAGCGTAAAGGCCGATAGCGCGGTGCTCAGGATGATCGCGAGGCGCGGGCCGGTGGCGGACAAGAGCCGACCGTATCCATAGACCATGAGAAACGTGCCCAGCGGCGCGGCGGCCATCACCCACGGCAGCTTGTCAGTGCCATAGGCCTCCACGAACAGCGACTGCGCCACGCTGCGCACGAATTCGTAGCCGAACAGCAGAAACGTCGAAGCCGCGGCAACCGCCAGCGTGGCCGCCAACCGCCGCCCCGGTATGCCGGCAATGGGAAGGGAATCGCTCATGCGGGAATCCTACCGTGAATGACTTCCGAAAGTAAACGACGATGCGGACATCCTCGACGGGTGCACTCGTATGCTCATGCCTTATTCAAGGCGTTCCGGCGAATGCCGTCCACCAGCGGGCGCATCTGGCTGCGGGTCAGGGCGTCCGGCACGTCAAAGCCGGCGACGTCGGGAAACTTCATGGGCACCCAGTAGGAATCCATGTGGTCGGCAAGTTTGAAGATTTTCGGTTCCAGGGCGCGCCGGCGCTTTTCGTCGCCCCTGAAATTGGCGTCATAATGATCCACGATGAGCGTCATGAGGGCGAACACGTCGCGCCCGTAAAGCAGGCCGCGCAGGTCCTCCGCGAGCACCTGCGCGGTGCGGTCGTAGGTCCGGAACGCATACGCCTCGGCCGGATTCACCGCCGGGGCGCCGGGCATGCCCATCTTTCCGGACGCGATCGCCCGCTCCTTCTCCAGCGCGCCGTGCGTCAGCGCGATCGCCTTCGCGTACAGCGACACGATGCGCCGGCCTTCGCGGATCGCCTGTTTGTGCGAGGTGTAGTGGCGCATGCGGAGCGGCCGGTCGGGTTTCAGTCCCCGGTAACCGGGAATATCGGCCAGGATACTGACGAACCAGGCGCGCCATTCGGCCACGTCGAGCGTGGCCTCCTCCACGGCGTCGTAGGCCGCGCGCATGGCGTCCGCATGGGCCTCATACCGGCGCGCGTAATACCGGTCGAGGAAGGTGTCGAGGTCCGTGTCGATATCCCACGCAAACAGCGCGTGGAGCAACTGGGTCTGCGCGCGGAAGCCCCAGTTTGCAAGCGGGGAATGCATATAGGTGACGCCCCGGACGCCGATCGCGTGGCAGAAGCGCTGGCTGCGACACAGGTTGTGCGAGAACACGAGCGGCATGTCCTCGTGGCGCGACACGTTGTAATATTCGACCATGGCCAGGTCGATCCCCTGCCGGGCCCACGCGCGCAGATCCCGGGCATACATCTCGTTTTTCTCGCACGGCGCCTCGTCGAGCGTGTGGCGGTAGCACCGGTTGATGATGGCGGCCCAGGCAATGTCATGCGCCGCGATCATCTCCGGCGGGATGCCCCGCTCCGGCGCGCGCATGGTGGCGGTGCCCTCGTAGGCGACCACGAGCAACTGGACGTTGTGATCGAGCCGGCCCTCCGCGACCGCCCGGTCGAGCCCCCGGCGCTGGGCCGCCAGGAAGACGATGTTCTTGTCCGTGTCGCTTCCGAGCTTTTGGCATTCCGGGCATTGGCAGGTGGATCCCCAAGTGTCAAAGCCGCAGAGGGAGAGGATGTCGGCCTCGTACCAGTCGGTGTTGAGCCGGCGCACGAGGTCGTCCACCAGGAAATCCATGAGCTCCGGGTTGGAGGAGCAGAACTGCGTGCCCTGGGCGTTGTCGATCGTCTTGACCTGGGGGGACTTCGGCGTGCCGTACCAGTCCGGGTGCAGGTCGAACAGGCGCCGGCCGCCGGCCATCAGGCGGCGGGGGTTCAGGATTTCGTGGTAGATATGACCGCCCACCCAGATCTGCATGCCTAATTTCCGCGCCAGCTTCCGGGTCAGCGGGTAGTTCCAGGCGCCGTTCATCCGGTTGCGGGCCATCCAGAACAGGTACGGCACGGATTCCTTCGATGCGCCCTCCTCGGTGAACGCCCGGTACTTGCACGACGGCGTGAACGCCTGGGACCGCGCCGGGAAAACCACGCGGTCTGTGAAAGCGGGCGTGTATTCCCCCCGGCTCCCGGGCTCCAGCCACTCCCACCCCTGCAGGCGCAGGAACTCATACAGGCCGTTCACGACGCCGTTGCGGTCCGAGCCGGCGATGCGCAAGCCGGTCGGGGAATCGAGATCAAAGGAGAAGGCGCCGAACCGGAACGGCTCGTCGCGACATTCCAGCGCGACATAGTGCGACCCATCCGCGGGCGGCGTCTCGGCCAGCACGATCTCCAGCCCCGGGATCGCGCGCGGCAGAAAACGGCGCAGTTCGCACGCGGCAAAGGCGATCGTGCAACGCTTGGCGAGATCCGGTTGTTTCCGAAAATCGATCGTGGACTCGTCGTTCTCCCATTCATGAGCCCGGTGGGCGAAACCAGGAAACGAGGCGACAACGGTCAGCCGGCGGAACGCGTTCATATTACTCCCCCATCGTGATAGCGTGACATCACCCTCAACCGCGGCGTACCCTTCATAGTATCGCCATCGATGATTGCGTTATCCATACGGCTGTTCCGTATCGGACTCAAGCCAAATCCAAACCGCCACCCGGCGCCAACCCCCCGTCCAGCCGGCCGCATTGGGTTGCAACACGTTGCGCGGCAATCGGTTAACTGATGTTTGCTGAGGCGTCGTGGATGGTTGGGAAGCCTTGCTCTTTTCCTTTTTGAGATGAAACCCCGCTTGAATGATTCCCGAAAATAAACCACTATACGGCCATGCAAACGACGACATTCAAACTAGTCATGCCCGAGCACCTGAATCACTACGGCTACCTGTTCGGCGGCAACCTGCTCAAGTGGGTGGACGAGGTGGCCTGGATGGCCGCCAGCCGGGACTTCCCCGCCTGCCATTTTCTCACCGTGGCCATGGACCAGGTGGAATTCCGCCGCCGTTCCTGCAACGGGGACATGCTCCGGTTCGAGGCCCGCCAGACTCGTCGCGGCCGCACGTCGGTCCGTTACCTCGTGGAAGTGATCCGCCGTCCCCCGGAATCGGCGGAGGAAACGGCTATCTTCTCCACCACCGTCACCCTGGTCCGCGTGGATGAGCAGGGGCGGAAGCAGCCCCTGGCGGACGTTCCGGTTTCAACCCCCGGACCGTCACGCCCGGGGCGGGCTCGAACCAAGTCATCCATCCGGGAGTAACCCAAAGTTCCATCGGCTGCCGGTCCGGCACGAAAACCGCCTCTGCCCAGCGTCCGGAACGGGCCAGCATCGCAAGGCCCGCCTCGGGCCCCAGCACAAACAGCGTGGTGGATAGGGCGTCCGCTTCCATGGCCGTGCGGGCCAGCACCGTCACGCCCGCCATGCCCCGCACCGGCCGGCCCGACCGGGGATCCATAATGTGCGCGTAGCGCACCCCGTCGATGGTTACAAACCGCTCGTAATGGCCCGATGTGGCCACCGCCATGCCGTCTTCCAGCCTCAGCCGGCCCAGCAACTGGTCCGTGTGAAAGGGATTCCGGACCCCCACGCTCCAGGGCCGCGTGTTGGCCGGCCGTCCCGACGCGCGCATGTTGCCGCCCAGGTTGATCAGGAAACCGCGGGCGCCCGCGTGGCGCAACGCCTCCCAGCACCGGTCCACCGCCAATCCTTTCCCGATCCCGCCTGCATCCAGCCGGACCCCCGGCCGATCCACCCGCACGACCCGCCCCGAGATCGTGATGTGGCCGGAGCCCACGGACTGCATGGCCTCGTCAATCTCCTCCTCCGTGGGCGGAGAGGTCGGAGGTGTCTTCCCGCGAAAACCCCACGCCGCCATCAACGGTCCGACCGTCAGGTCGAACGCCCCCCCGCTCTCCCGGCCGATGTCCAACGCCGCCTGGATCAGGTTCAGACTGTCCGCCGATACCACCACCCCGGTCCCGCCGGCGGCATTCACGCGCGACAAATCGGACTCGGGCCGGAACACGCTCAACCGGGCCTCCAGGTCCGCCACGATGGCCAGGCACCGGGCCGTCCAGTCCCGCGCCCGGGCCGCGTCGGAAGCCGGCGCGACAAGGCTTCCGGTTGTGCCCATTCCGGGGAACTCGCGGGTGATCGTTTCGCCTTCACGAGCCGGCCCGCACCCCGCGGCCAGTCCCGCCAGCAGGAGCGCCGTTCCCCGCCACATCCCCGCCCCCTTCCGTGGTTGGCGTCCGTGGTTCATGGCGCGGTCCCCAACCCGTCCCCGGACACGCCGGCATGGCGCCGTCCCTGTTCCCGTATATCGTCCAGGCTGACCGGCATGGCGACCCCCTCGTCCGCCAGGCGCCGGGCGATGCCCGCGTACAGCGAATCCGCCGTCGCTTCCAGCCGTTCGGCCTGGTGTGATGCGCCCCGGCGCCGGGCCTCGGCCGCCTCAAAATAAAAACCCGCCAGTTGCTCCACGAAACCCGGGTCCGCCACGAATCCCGAGTCCGTCTGCTGTCGGACGAACGCCGCAAGGTCCGCCGGGACATCCGCTCCCGCCCTCCGATACTCGTCCAGAAAGGCGGCTGCCTGCGTGTCGTCGCTTTCCGCGTAGAGCAGCACGACCGCCTGGCGCATGAAGAAATCCGTCGCGGCGCGGATCCCGTCATCGTCCGGAAACCGGCGCCGGGCCTCCTTTAAAACCGCCCTTGTTTTCGCGAAGAGATCCGTCCGGATCAACCGGAGATGAACCTGGCCATCCGCCGTCTGCGCGTGTTTTCCACGAACGGCGGCCATCATCATGCTCTGATAGAAAAGCCGCTCCAGCATCAGGTCGGGGATGGACCCGCAGTTGGCGCGCCCCATCCATGCCCAATACAGCGCATGGGATTCGGGAAGCCGCCAATCCAGCGGGCCCACCGCCTCATCCAGGGCGGCCATGACGCCGGCGTCCATGCGAAACGCGTTCCGCCAGGCATCGGCGGACTGGGCCGGCTGTCCGTTCAAACGGCCGTTCGGAAGAATGCGCGTCACGGCTTCGAAAAGCCGTTCCCGGTAATAGCCGGAGGCCGAATCACTGAAACCGGCTATCTTGTGGTGAAACAACCAGCCCAGTTCCCAATACAACCGGGGATCGCCGGGATTGTACCGGATCCCGTCTTCGCGCAACAAACGCACTCCGTGTTCCACCCAGCGCCAGCGGTCCGACGGCGACTCGAACAGCACGCTGATATTATAGGCCATGTTCCAGGCATGGTAGCCCCACACCTCGGCGAAGGTGGGCTCCAGTTTGGTGATCCAGTCCGAAAGCTGCGTGATCTCGAAATAGCGGCCCTCATCCTGCAGGGAGGCGACCCGCAACCAGAGCAGATCGGCCAAAATGCCCCGAAACCCGCCCAATGCCACGGTCGTGAACACGACCATCGGCGGCGCCGCCCGCAAATCCGTCTGATGCGGCGGACGGAACGCCTCACGCCGGACCAGGAGCGACCGGTGCAACGGTCCCGTGAGGCCCAGGCAAACCAGGGCGGCGAGAAGCCACAACCATGTTTTTCTCATGATCGCCTAGTGTAGCGGGCCCATGTCCCGCGCGCAACGGCATATTCCCGCCGGTTTTTTCCCGTCATTCCCCCGGCCTGATAAAACGTGCCATTTCCCTTTTTCGTGGTAGGATGTATTTTTCAACTCGACCCGGGAGTGTCTTATGCGCATTGCCATTATCGGCGCCGGCCATGCCGGCGTGGAAGCCGCGCTCGCCGCCCGCAAGACCGGGGCGGAGGTGACGCTTTTTTCCAACGAATCCCTGCCCCCGTACTTCCGCCCCCGGCTCGTCGCGCTGGCGTTCGGCCAGGTGGAACGCGACGCCATTCTCATGCACCCCGCTTCCTGGTACGCCGCCCAGGGCATCGACCTTCGCCTCGATTCCCGGGTCACCGCATTCGACCCCGCCGCCCGCCGGGTCGCCACGAAAGCCGGCATCGAAACCTTCGATGCCGTCGTCCTCGCCAATGGCGCGCGGCCCGTCCGGATCGAACTTCCCGATGCCCCCCCGGGCCTTCCCATTCTCTCCCTCTGGAACGTTACGGAGGCGGAACTCATCCGCTCACGGCTGAAACCCGGCAGACGCATCACCGTTCTGGGCGGTGGTATCCTGGGCATCGAAACCGCGTTGCGCGCCCGGGAAGTCGGCCAGGCCGTGACGCTGATCGAACGGAATGACCGGCTGATGCCCGCCCAGTTCGCGCCCGATGGCTCCGCTCTGCTCCAGCGCTTGATCGAGGCGCGCGGCATCGTCGTCCGCACCGGCATCGCCGCGACCGGCGCGGAACTGGAGGGGGATTTCGCCGTCCTGACCATCGGCGCCCGGCCGGACGTGAGCCTGGCGGAAACGGCCGGTCTGCCCGTCGACCGGGGTCTGGTGGTGGACGCGCAGTTGCAAACTCCCTATTCCCGTGTCTTCGCGGCGGGCGACCTGGCCCAATATCCCGGTCCCGCCCGCCCCTGCGTCCGCGAAGCGGTGGCCCAGGGCAAGGTCTCGGGCGCCAATGCCGCGGCCGCGGTAGCCGGCGAAAAACTTCAGCCCCACAGGCCGCAACTCGCACCCTTGACCTTTAAGGAAGGGGAGTTGGAACTCGCCTCCGCCGGGAATCCAGGTGGAGAAAACGCCGAATTGCGCCTGCTGACGGATGAAACGCTGCCCCACACCTACCGGGCGCTCGTGCTTAGAAACGGCCGACTCGAGGGCGTTCAAATGATCGGCGTTCGAAAAGCGTTCGACACCTGGACCGCACGACTGGGCGAACCCTATCGCTGAACCGGCACCGTTTTTCCCGGAGAGCCGCCGGCAAAGCGTCACCGCCATTCGTGTTTGGGATACTTCCGCTGAAGCGCCTGCTTGACCTTGGGATAGGCCTCCCGCCAGAACCCCCGCAGGTCCTGGGTGATCTGGACCGGCCGCTGGCTGGGCGCCAGAATCTGAACCTGAAGCGGAACGCGGCCCATGGCGATTTTCGGCGTTTCCTGCACGCCGAACAGTTCCTGAATCCGCAGGGCGATGCGCGGAGGCGCGCCCGCCGCATACACGATTTTAGCCCATTTCCCGTTCGAAAGTTCGATCCGTTCCGGCGCATGCCGTTCCACCCGCGCCCGCTGCGCGGTTGACAGCCACGCCAGCACCAGCGGCAAGGCGGGCTTGTCCTTGATCTCCTTGTAGGACGCCGCGCACCAACAAAGCTGCTGCACCAGCAGCGCGCGCGCCTCCGCATCGATCGCCGGTATCTCCAGCTCAGGGCAGGTTTGGGCCAGAAAATTGATCCGCAGCATCCACTGCTCGGCCGCCGCGTTCCACCCGTGCAACACCAGGCGGCCCTTGTTAACCTCCTCCGCGAGCACAGTCGCCGCCTCCTCCGCCGGCGGCCTGTCGAGCCGCCGGCTTTCCAGCGGCACATCGTGGTACAGCCACTCCTCCTCCGCTGTCACCCGCTTGGCCGCGCCGTCCCAGGCCACGCGGATATGGCGGGAAAAATGGCGCGGGAACAACGTCTCCAGCCACTCGCGCCGAATCGCGGTGGCCAGGCTGAGCCGCACCTCAATTGCGCCCCGACCGGCTTCGATTTCACGAATCTCCGCCGCCACGACCAGGGGGGCGCCGCGCACCGCGCTCTCTTTCGCCAACACGCCCTTCCGGCCATGCACCACCTGGCAGCGCAGCGTCCCCCCATCCAGCCGTTTCGCCACATGGTCGGGAAAGGCGGTCAGCACACAGCGGGCCACCGCTTCGGCATCCGCCTCCGCCTCGTCGATCCGCAGGCCGGCTTTTCGCGCCAGCCGCAAAAACAGATCCGCCGCCGCTCCCGCCTGCCGCGCGGCCTGGGCGTGAATGCCGAGCCGGCGGCAGGATTCGACATCGTACCCATTCGCTTCCGCTTGGCTCCAGGCGCGAATCATGAGCGCAAAATCGGAATTTTCCTCCTCGCCCAACGCTCGCTCGCGCCGTTGCAGCGTGTCGGAATCCGTCCTTCTCGCCAGCAGGTGGCGGCCTTCCGTCAAGGCCGCAATCCACGCCGCCTCCCGCACGCAACCGAACGCTTCCGCCGCAATCAGCATCCGGGAATACCGGGGGTGCAGCGGGAACAGCGCCATGCGCCGGCCCAGCGCCGTGATCGCGCCGGACGGCCCCTCCAAGGCGCCCAGATCGTCCAACAGCGTCTCCGCCCGGGCCAGCGCCTTTTCCTCGGGCCCATCCAGCCACGGGAAAGCCCGGATATCCGGCACGTCCGCCGCCTTGAGCAACAGCACCGCTTCGGCCAGATCGACCCGTCGCACTTCGGGAAGTTCCACGGCCGGCCGGCCCTGGTGCTCGCGTTCCGTCCACAGCCGGACGCATAGGCCCGGCGCCGTGCGGCCCGCCCGGCCCGCCCGTTGATCCGCCGAGGCCCGGCTCACCGACTCCACCCGCAACGTGTTGATGCCGCGCCAGGGATCGAACCGCGGCACGCGCGCCAGTCCGCTGTCGATCACGATCCGCACCCCCTCGATGGTGAGCGAGGTCTCCGCCACATTGGTCGCCACCACCACCTTGCGGCGGTTCGTACCGGCCACGGCGGCATCCTGAGCGTCGGGCGACAGTTCCCCGTGAAGCGGCAACACGGCAACGCCCCGCGACGAGGGACGCGCCTGGATCGCCTGGATGGTGCGGGCAATCTCGTACGCGCCCGGCATGAAGATCAGCGCATCCCCCGGCGCGCCGTCCGCCATCAGGCGGTCGAACGTTTCCGCCGCCGCTTCCCAGGGCGGCGTGCGCTGGGGGTCCAAGGGCTTTTCCCGATAGTGAATGTCCACGGGGTACACGCGCCCCTCGGAACGAAGCAGGGGGCAGTCGCCCAGATGACGGCGTAACGCGACCGTCTCGAGCGTGGCGGACATCACCCCCAGCAACAGATCCGGCCGGCACCCGGCTTGCAGGCGCAAGGCCATGCCCAGGGTCAGGTCTCCATACAGGTGGCGCTCATGAAATTCGTCGAAAAGAATCGCCGCCACGCCGGGCAGGGCGGGTTCCGTCAGCAGCCGGCGCAACAGGATGCCCTCCGTGACATAAACCATCCGCGTCGCGGCGGAGGTCACGTCGTCAAACCGCACCTGGTAGCCCACCTCGTCGCCCAGCCGGACATGCCGCTCGCGCGCGACGCGCGCGGCGAGAAGTCGGGCCGCCAACCGGCGGGGCTGCAGAATCACCACCCGTCCGTTTCCGGCCAACCCGTGATCGACCAGCATCTGGGGCACCTGGGTGGATTTCCCGGACCCGGTCGGCGCGGTGAGGATGAACCGGTTGCTCCGGCGCGCGGTTCGGACCAGCTCGTCCTCGAGTTCGAAAATCGGCAGTTCCCGGCTCATTCAACACCGCGCCTGTTCAAAACGGCCAGAAGCGTCCGATCCACCTCTCCAGGATGGGGTACGCATACCGGAAGAACGCCCAGTTGACGGCCAACGCATAGACAGCGGCCATCACATCGTCAATCACAATGCCATACCCGCCATGCAAAGCCTGCAGTTGCCGGGCAGGCCAGGGTTTGACGATGTCACACACGCGGGTGACGACAAAAGCCACCGGGAGCATCAGCGGCGCCGCGTGGAGCGGAAGGCCAAGCACGGCAATCGGAAAGGTCAGGTATTCGTCCGCCACGATGCGGCCGTCGTCCTTGTGCCCGAACCAGTGCTCGGCGTATTCGCAGATCGGCACGGCCAGGCTGGCCAGCGTCAGGGCGGCGACAAGCTGCCAGTGCCATTCCAGATGCGCCAAGCCCCAGGCCAGCGGCATGCCCCACAACATGCCCGCCGTGCCGGAGGCTGCGGGACTGAGGCCCAAGCCGAACCCCGTGGCCAGAGCCAGCGTCCACTTCCGGCCGGGGGATGTGTGATCCCACTTTCCCATATGCCGCCTCCGTTCTGACGCGGACTATCCGATCGGGTGGATGCGATAGTGCCGGGTGCCCAACCCATGGGCCACCAGCGCTTTCACCTGAATCCAAGGATCTTTGCCGTGAATCTGCTCGAACAGATGCTTGCCCTTCCCCTGCTTCCAGTTCCCGATCAGGGCACCCGGGATCAGGTTTTCCGCTTTGATGGCATCCAGGCAGGCCGATTCGAGCGCCACCATGTCCATCGACCCCATGATGCCGATGTCGGGCACTAGGCTGGGCGTGGTGATGCCCCAGCAGTCGCAGAACATCGTGATCTGGGTCAGCACGTTGAGGTGCAGGACACGCCCGGGTTCAAAGGAATCCAGCACGGCCTTGGTCGTCCGCGCCATGCCCTCCTGGAAATGATGGAAGCCGCCCTTGTCGCGCAGGATCAGCGCCTTTTTCGGACAGGCCGAGACGCAATGGCGGCAGAATCGGCAATGGTGAAAGAAAATCTTCAGCGTTTTCTTCTCCTTGTCGAGCGAGATGGCGTCCGTATCGCACGCCTTGAGACAACGGCCGCAGAAGATGCACGACTTCTTGTCCCAATCGATGCCGCCTTCCAGCGAATGAATTTTGGTTCGGGTCACGACGTCCACGCAACCCATCGCGATGTTCTTGCACGCGCCGCCATACGCGCAGGCGCCGTGCCCCTTGACATGCGACAGATTGATCAGGCACGGGGCATCCCAGATTGTGCCGTAAATGCGGACCGTATCGAGTTTTCGATATCCCAGTTCCCGTTCGACCACATATTTGTCATACGGACCGCCGGCCGAGACGATCGGACATCCCAGGGTTTCGGCCGTATACCCCCGTTCCGCGGCGGCGGCCACCGTGCCGTGTCCCGCATCCACGACGAAGGGCTTCCCCCCCGCGGCCTTCACCGCCTTCACCACCAGGCGAACCAGCAGCGGATGAATGGTGGAATACCCCAGCCCGCCCCCGAGATGCATTTTGATGGGCACCGCCTGGCCCTGGGCCAGGTGTTTGAGGTCAAACTTCCCCAACATCCGATCCAGTTTGGCCGGCAACGTGGAGCCACGCTCGGGCTGGGCCACGCCGACCGATGCGAAATAGACGGTAGAGACGGAATTTTTTTTCATCATTTTCCCTGTGCCATTTCAAAACAAGCCGTAAAGTCGCCGAACGCGCCGAATTCCAAATCCGGCGATTCCAGACCCGGGTCGCCCATGCCGTACCGCATCAGCGCCGCGCGCACGCCCGCCCGGCGCGCGGACTCGAGATCCGTCCAATTGTCCCCTACCATCCAGGTGTCCGAACGGCCGAAACCCAGGCGGGCCATGATCGCTTCCAGCATGGCCGGATGCGGTTTCAGGTCCGGCACGCTTCCTCCCCCCAGTACGGCGTCGAATCGCGGCCGTAGACCCAGCGCGGTCAACAGCGTTTCCGTCAACTCCACCGGCTTATTCGTCGCCACCGCCAGCGCATGGCCTTGCGTTTGAAGCCGGGCCAAGCCCGCCTCCACTCCGGGGTAGGGCCGGGTTTTTTCGCAAAGATGGGCCAGGTAATGGGCTTTTTGAGCCGCGACGGCACGGTCGAGATCCACCCCTGGCAACTCCCGCAAGGCGCGCGCCATGAGCAGGCGAACGCCATCCCCCACGTAACCGGCCACCGTTTCAACGGAAATCGGTCCAAGCCCGAATTCGGCCCGGGTCAGATTCACCGCCGTGGTCAAGTCTCCCGCCGAATCCACCAGCGTCCCGTCCAAGTCGAATATGAACAGGATTCGGGACACGGTTATTCGGCCGCCGGTTCGGCCTCTCCGCCAGCCGGTTCGGTTTCTCCGTCAGCCGGTTCGGCATCCATGTCCAGGCTGACCGCTTCGGCCTGCTCCGCGAGCCGCTGGGCCGCCATCTCTTTTTCCATGTCCGGATCGATCGTCACCGTGGCCGCGGCGCGCAGTTTGTCGATGAAGGGCGGAATGATCGTGCGACTTTTCGCCATCCGGAGATAATCCGCGATTTTGTCCTTCACCTCGTCCAACGGGCTGACGCGGCCCGGGATTTTTTCGTGCACCTTCACCAGTTGAAACGCGGTCTCGCTTTCCAGAACGGCGCCGACAACATTGGTGGCCTGCGCGAATACGGCGGCCTCGACGGCGGGATCCGGGAAGGGATCGACCATGTCGCCTCGTGTGTAGAGCGGCAGCTTGCCGCCCTCCTTCGAGGAGGGCGCATCGGAATTAGCCTTGGCCAGTTCCGCGAAATCCGCGCCCGCATCGAGCTGTTTTTTCAAGTCTTCGATCTTGGCCTTCTTGGCGGCCTTGGCGGCATCGTCGTCTTTTTCGTCCATTGACACCTGGATGAGGGAGGCCGACACTTGCTCGGGCGACTCGAACGCCGCCTTTTGCGTGTTGTAGAAATCGGCGATCTCCTGATCGGTCACGACGATTTCCTGATCGAACATTTTCTTGACCCGCAGATCTTTTTTCAGACGGGCCTTGAACTCGTCCTGGGTCATGCCTTCCATCTCCAACACCTTGTCGAGCGTCATGCCCTCGGGAATGCGCGTGATGATGTCGGCGATGGTCTTCTCGATGTCGGCCTCATCCACCGTGATGGCGCGCTTGGTCGCCTCAGCCTCCAGCAGCGTGGTGACGATGAAGTTCTGGGCCATCTGAACACGCATCTGGTTGCGATAGGCATCCGCCTGTTCGGGCGGCACCATGGACGCCACCCGCTCGTACTGCTCGCCGGCCTGCTTGCTCAGTTCACCCTCGGTGAGCGTGGCGTCGTTGACCTGAACGACCACCTTCGCCGGATCCACGGGCACCTGCCCGGCCACCGTGACGGGCGCGCTTTCCTTCCCGGAAGCGGCCTGATCCGCCTCCTTGGAGCAGCCGGCAACCGCCAAACTCGCGCAAACCAGCGCCAAACCGACTCGCTGAAACACCAATTGGTCCTTGCTCATGCTGTCTCCTCTTGATCCGGATCTGGCTTTATTCCGGACCCGTTCGCCAGAACGGATAAGACCGAAAAAAGCTAATTTGTATAACTTAGCAGTCCTTCGTTCCGCTTTCCAGCGCAAAATGCGGGAAAAACGCCGGACGGGGACTAGCCGGCGCGTTTTCGCGCCTGCCGCTCCTTGACGGCGCAATACAGCACCGGCGCCACAAACAGGGTGATCGCCTCGATGGCCCGCCTTCAGCGCCATGGTCCGGGTTTCTTCAACCGCGCCAACGACGGCCGGGCTCACACGGGCGTAACGCCCTTTTTAAGCAGGATATTCCCGTATTTGGCCGTTTCGCCGGTCATCACCACGGCAAACGCCTTGCGCGCCCGGTCGTAAAAGGCGAAACGGTCGATCCTCGCGATGGCCGGCGCCTGGGGCGCGTGCTTGCGGATCGGGACGCGATAGGCCTTTTCCACCGCCGGATCGAGCCGATCCCCGGGCAC
>CAZSUH010000077.1:3025-14458 GCA_964609905.1 uncultured Verrucomicrobiota bacterium | reverse complement strand
AATTTTGAGGGGAGTGCGAGTAAGATTAAGATTAAGATTAAGATTAAGATTAAGACACTACTGTCCGGTTAAATTCGAGCCAATCACACGATCAGCCTTGTAGATACACACTGTAACGAATGTCATGAGATTTTTCGATTTCTGTGCCGAAGGTGTCAGTCCTGATAATAGCAAATAAGGCGTCTTCAGGTCGTTGGCCTTGTCCCCTGGCATGCGGGATACCGGGTACATCCATAAAAGGATGTCCCGGCGTTCGCGCCGCGCCTGGCCGTGCGAAGGGCCATCGGGCTTCCGCATCGCGGGCAAACGGGCGAGGTTTGCGCGGGCGGCATGACGGGAGCAGGCGCGGGTGTCGGAGCGGTTGGCTGAGCATCCCTGACCAATTGGGCCAATGCCGGACCATCGATCAGAACGAGCGGCTTGCCCACCTTGAAGGACTGGGCGTCATTGGTATAGCAGCCGGACGTCACCAAAATGCCGCGAGTGGCCCTTTCGGCGGTCACGACGCCGAACAGTTCACGGACCTTGTCCACGCCAACCTGGCGTTCGCGCCACTGTTTGCACTGGACCAGCACGGTTTCTCCATGCCCGCGAAGCACGAGATCCACGCCGCCGTCGGCGCCCCCGCCACCGGTTTCCTCCACAACGTATCCCTGACGGCGGAACGCCTCCCCCACCAACTGCTCAAACTCGCGCCACGAAAGCGTGTTTAATGAGGCCAATCCCGTCTGGCGGTTCAACAGGCTCTTGCGCATGAGCCCCTTTATGAACGAAACGGCTGCCGCCACGAGTGCCAGGATAGCCAATACGTTGAAAAACATTGATAAAAGCGGGCTCAATGCATTTTGAAATTGGTTTTTGGCCATGCCTGCAAGCATGATCGAGCCAACGATCTTTATTATGACTGCCGAAATAACGCCCGCCCACCAGGGCACGGAGCTTAATGTCTCGAAAAAATCTTCAAGCAGGCTCTTTTTGCGTGCCACGGTTAACCCCTCGTCTCTCGCTTTGACGTCAGAATCCCGAAACGCCCTTATTATATGTCTCGTCAGGGAGAAATAAAAGAGGTTCTTTCTGAGCCATTGGGCTCCCGCATCGCGGGAAAAGGGGCTGTTTTTTTTTTGACGCTGACCGAAGGCGGTGGCGTCATGCCCGTGGTTGACAGCGCGGAACTCCTTGCCGCATAATAAAGTCCGACATTCCGGAACGGTCCTGTGCATACGAGGAATCCATGAACAGGACTTTGGACGAAAATTGCGATCGCCACGGACCAGGCGCTGAAGTCGCTCCCTTGCTCACCCATGCGGACTCCGAAGTTCGCGCATTGGCAAGCCGGTTGGCCGGAAAACTCGATCTGGCGTTTCTCCGTCCCGTATTGGACAGCCTGACGCGCGATCCCGTCGAACAGGTGCGCGTTCAAGCGGCTTGGGCGCTGAACCGGTTTCCGCCCAATGGCGGCATTGCCGAACGCATGCTCCAGGCGCGGCTGGCGAACCGGCCCGGAAAACCGGCTACTTCCCCTTGAACAGGGCCTCCAGCCCGTTCACGATGGCGCCGATGTTCGCGCCCTTCTTGCGGGACTTCTTCTTCTCCGGCCCGCCTTCCGCGCCCTCCCCCTCCGGCGCGGCCAGCAACTGAGCCAGGGCGCCGATCATGGCCTGCTCCAGCCCCAGCTTCGGCTTCCCGATTGTCCCTGAAACAGGAATATCGACCGTCAGGTTCGCAACCGTCCGCGTGCCCGATTTCACGTTCTTCAGCGTCACGCGGATCCGGGACCGGTCCGGGTCGAATTGCCCGCCGTCGCAGGCGATCGCCAGCTCCACGCGCCCCGCCTCCCCGCGAATTCCAAAACCCTTCCCCCCCATCAGGGCGTTCACCAGCTCGGGATCCACGTCCTCCATCGTGCCGTTCAACCGGAACGAGACGCGGCGCGGATCGGTGACCGGCGCGAGCCGGCCGGTCAGCCGGAAAGGCGCCCGCTTGTCCCCCGACTCCAGCCCGCCTTCCGCCGTCAGCGCGCCCCAGGCCGACTCGTCCGCCGCTTCGCCGTAGGCGGCCAGGTTGTCGGCGGCCACACTGAGGATCAGCCTCGTCTCGCGGGGGCCGGCGTCTTGCCCGGCCGTATAATCCAGGAAACGCACGAGCCCGTTCGCCCGCAGGCGATCGATCCCCACGGGCGCCAAGCTATCCCCCCGTTTCCCAGCCGTCCGGTCCGGTTCGGCCGGCCCGTTGCCGGGCCCGGTTTCCGGCCCGCCGCCGCCCGCCCCCCGGGGCCGCCTCACGTTGATCCGCCCGTCGGCGTTTCGCACCACGGTCAGGACCGCGTCCCGCGCCGTCACCTCGCTGAAGCGCACCCGCCCCTGGAACAGGGGGAGGTAGCGCATGCCCACCCGACCGCTCGCGAGCGTGAACAGGTTGGGCTCGGCATAGCCGGCCATGTTGGCCACCTGAAGCTCGCGCAACTCGGCCGCGCCGCGCCAGAGGCTGACCTTCAGCGCGGCGGCCTGCGCCGTCCCGCCCGCGGCGCGGGCGGCCTGCGGCAGGTCGTGAGCCAGTTTGCGATTGACCGCCCACTGAACCCCCGCCACTCCGGCCGCCAGGAGCGCGGCCAGCGCGAGCAGGATGATCGCCGCCTTTTTCATGCCTTTTTTTCCAGTTGCAGCGCCATCGCGATTTCCGGACAGGTGAAGGGATTGTCGTATTTCGCGCAGTTCACGCAGCCCATGTACAGCTTGTGCATGAGCGTCTTCTTGGGCACTTTCTCAAAACCGAGCCTGGCGAAAAAGACCGGGGTGAAGGTCAGCACGATGATCTGCGCCGGGTGGAACTCCCGGATCCGCTTGATCACGGCCTCCACCAGCCGCCGGCCAATCCCCCGCCCCTTCATGTCCCGGCGGACGGCCACGGACTTGACCTCGACCGAGGGCTGGCGCGCCTTGCCGATTTCCGGGAGCACGGCCCAGGCGGCGGCGCCCACCACCTCCCCCTTGCGCTCGGCCACCATGAAGCGGTCGATGTTCTGCACGATATCGCTCACCGGCCGGGCGAGGAGCTCGTCAGGATAGGATTTGATGAGGCTGAAGATGGCCTCGGCGTCGTCAAACCCGGCGTTTCGAATGCGAATGGGCGTGTCCATGGGTAATAGCGTATCAAAACCGGGAGGCCGATAAAAACAAAAAACGCTTTTTGCTTGCTCCCGACCCCCCGGAACAGGCATGATTTACCACTTTTCTTCTCAGAGGAGTTGGTTTATGGAGAGTCGAACCCCCCTTTCCCGGGTGCGCAATATCGGAATCATGGCCCACATCGACGCCGGCAAGACGACGGTGAGCGAGCGCATTCTCTTTTTCTCCGGAAAAACTTACAAACTGGGCGAGGTCCACGACGGGGCCGCCACCATGGACTGGATGGAACAGGAGCAGGAACGGGGCATCACCATCACCTCCGCCGCCACCACGCTCATGTGGGACGGCCACCAGGTCAGCCTGATCGACACCCCCGGGCACGTGGACTTCACGGCCGAGGTCGAGCGCAGCCTGCGCGTGCTGGACGGCTCCATCGCCCTGTTCTGCGCGGTCGGCGGCGTGCAGCCCCAATCCGAACAGGTCTGGCGCCAGAGCGAAAAATACAACGTGCCCAAACTGGCCTTCATCAACAAAATGGACCGGACCGGGGCCGACTTCTACGGCGTCGTCACGGATATCCAGAAGGAACTCGGCGCCAATCCGGTTCCCGTGGTCATCCCGATCGGCCAGGAGGAAAAGTTTCAGGGCATCGTGGACCTGATCGAAATGAAGGCCATCTTCTTCAATGAGGGTGTCAAGACCGGACCTTTCGAGGTGAAGGAGATCCCGGCCGACATGCTCGAAACGGCCAAAGAGTGGCGCGCCAACCTCGTCGAGAAATGCGCCGAACAGGACGATGCGCTGCTCGAAAAGTTCCTTGGCGGCGTGGAATTGACACGCGAGGAGATCCTGTCCATCATTCGCAAGGCCACCATCGCCCGCCGCGTGATTCCGGTCTTCTGCGGCGCCGCCTTCAAGAACAAGGGCATCCAGCCCCTGCTTGACGGCGTGGTCCGCTACCTGCCCTCCCCCCTGGATGTGCCCCCCGTGAACGGCACCTACGAGGGCGAGGACCTGGTGCGCAAAGCCGCGGAAGACGACCATTTCTCCGCCCTCGCCTTCAAGATCATGTCCGACCGCCACATGGGCAAGCTCACCTACATCCGGATCTATTCCGGCGTGCTCCGATCCGGTTCCACGGTACTGAACAGCACCCAGGATTCCACCCAGCGCATCGGCCGCCTCCTGCGCATGCACGCGAACCGCCAGGAGCCTATCGACGAGGCTCGCTGCGGCGATATCGTCGCCGTCATCGGCCTCCAGAAGACCCGCACGGGCGACACGCTCTGCGACCCCGACCACCCGGTGGTCCTGGAGAACATCGAATTCCCCGCGCCCGTGATTTCCATCAGCATCGCGCCCGAAAGCCGGCAGGACGAGGAAAAGCTCGACGCCGGCCTGCTCCATCTCGCGGAGGAGGATCCGACCTTCATCGTCTCCCATGACGACGAGACCTCCGAAACCGTCATCTCGGGCATGGGCGAACTGCACCTCGAGATCATCGTCGACCGCCTGCGCCGCGAATTCAACGTGGCCTCGAAGGTGGCGGCTCCCGAGGTGGCCTACCGCGAAACCGCCGTCACCCCCTCGGTGGAGGGTCAATACAAGCACGTCAAGCAAAGCGGCGGCCGCGGCCAGTATGCCCACGTCTGGATGCGGATCGAGCCCCTGCCGCCGGGATCGGGTTTCGAATTCGTGAACGAGGTGGTCGGGGGCCGCATCCCGTCCGAGTACATTCCGTCGGTGGAAAAAGGCGTCATCAAGGCCATGGAACACGGCCCCTTCGCCGGCTATCCCGTGGTGGACATGCGGGTGACCGTGTTCGACGGCTCCTTCCACGAGGTGGACTCGAGCGATTTCGCCTTCGTCGAGTGCGCCCGGGTCTGCCTGCGCCAGCTCTTCCTGCAGGCCCATCCCGTCCTGCTTGAACCCATCATGTCGGTCGAAGTCGTGACGCCCGAGGATTACATGGGCGCCGTCTCCGGCTCGATCTGCCAACGGCGCGGCCGCATCGAATCCATGGATCAGCAGGGCAACGACAAGGTGATCCGGGGCATGGTGCCGCTCAGCGAAATGTTCGGCTACTCGAACACGGTCCGCACCCTGACCCAGGGGCGCGCCTCCTTCACCATGAGTTTCGAACACTACGAAGGCGTGCCCTTCTCGATCTCGGAGGAGATCATCAAGAAACGGCGCGCGGCCAATAAGATCCGCTAACCCCGCTCGCCCACGGGCGGCCGGGACCCGACACACCGTGCTGACGCGTCAATCCGGGAGGCCTTGCCCATGACATTCGACCACGAACGCGCGTTTGATTTCCTGCGGCGCATTTCATTCGAACGGGTCAGCGGCACGCCCGCCGAGGACAAGGCGGTGCGCCTGATCCGCGACGCCGTGAAGAAGGCCGGCGTCGTCCCGAAAGTGGAGACGTTCCCCATTCAGTCCTTCACGAAAGGCCCCGCCAGCGTCGAAATCCTCGCGCCCTACAGGAAAACGTACCCCGCCAAACCCGTGGCGTACACGGGATGCTTTCCCAAAAGCGGCAAGTCGCTGCCGTTGCAGTTCGTCGCCACGACGCACGTCGCCGCCCTCCGAAACGTGAGAGGCAAGGCCATTTTCGGCCACGGGCTGTCCGGCTCCAGCAACCTGAAAACCATGAAGGGCTACGGCCTGGCCGCGTTGATCGAGGTCGCCGACTTCGGGCGTGGAATTACCTATGGGATGCTGTCCAGAGAGGCGCCGAAATCGTGGCGGCGCACGCCGATCCTGATCATTCCCTTTGAAGCGGGGATGGAGATGGCGGTGAAAGGCGCCTCGCGCGCGCGCCTGAAAGTCAAGCAGTCCGACCAGGCTGCGCGAGGCAAGAACATCATCGCCCTCGTCCCGGGGACCGGCCCCGAGCGCGCCGAAGAGATTGTCATCTGCGCGCATCACGACAGCCGGCCCGACAGCCCCGGCTGCAGCGACAACGGCGGCGGCGTGGCGACCCTGCTCGCCCTGCTGGAACATTTTACCCGCCAGCCCACGCGCCGCTCCCTGCGCTTCATCTGGTTCGGCGGCGAAGAACACGGCATGGTGGGCAGCCGCGCCTACGTCAAGGCCCATCGCCGCGACCTTCAAAACGTGAAGCTCGTCGTCAACGTTGACGGATCCGGCCGCCTGCTCAGCTCCAGCTACGCCGTCGTCAACGGGAACGACGACCTTCGCCGGTTCGTGGAGGAAATCGCCAAAAAGAGCGAGTTGAACTTCCGCACCCTCGAGACGAGCTTCCGGTCGGACAACCTCGCCTTCGCGCAAGATGGCATTCCGTCGATCAACATCACGCGCGGCGGCTATGCCAACCTCCTCGCGCATACCGCGAACGACGATATCCGGTGGTCCGCTCCGGAGGGCCTTCTCCCCAGCGGCGAGATGGCGCTGGCAATCATCCGCCGGCTCGGCGACGCGCCGCGCTTTCCCTTCAAAAGCGGCTTCAGCAAGAACGTCATGGGCATCCTCAAAAAACTCGCCGCCGGGTCCTCCTGGCTCGCGAAAAGCAAGGCCCTGCAAGGGCGGAAGGCGGCCGGCTGAGCCCTCGCCGGCAAACCCTCCTGTCCCGTCCTGCGTCCGCGGCCGCCGCTCCCGGCCGTTTTCATTCCCTTGCGTTTGCCGGCCGGTTTTGAGATAGTGCCGCGAGTTCCCGATTCCGTCAGACAGGAGAACGCGAATGCATATCGACACCGGCCTTTTTGACCACATGGTTCTGCAACGCAACCGGGAAAACCTCTGTGAGGCCGCCTTTACCGGCGCCTGCGCCGGGCACGGCCCCGTCACCGCCACCGTCACCCGAGGCCGCAAACCGGTCAAAGGATTCACGGGCGTCATCGTCGGCAAGGCCGGCCGCGGAAAACTGGCCGGCTGCCTGAAGGGCCTTCCCGCCGGCGGTCCCTATGCCATCGAACTCCGGGTGGAAAACGAGAAACTCACCGTCCGGGACGTGCTGGTGGGCGATGTCTGGCTGCTGGGCGGCCAGTCCAACATGCAGGGGTGCGGCCTGTTCCCCCAAAAACGGCTGCCCGCCGATCCGAGGGTGCGCGCCTTCTTCATGGACGACCGCTGGGCCGTGGCCCGGGATCCCCTCCACAACATGTGGGCCTGCGTGGACCCGGTTCATATCGACCTGTGCAACGGCGTCCGCCCCGCCAAGCCCTCGGCCAACTGGGGCGTCTGCCCCGGCCCCGCCTTCGGGCTCGACCTGCGCCGACGCACCGGCGTGCCCCAGGGCCTGATCGCCTGCGCGCACGGCGGCACATCCATGACCCAATGGGATCCCAAGCGCCGGGACGAGGGCGGCAAGAGCCTCTACGGCGCGCTGGTCCGGCGGCTGCGCAAAAACGGCGGCCGCGTGGCCGGCATGATCTGGTACCAGGGCTGCAGCGACGCCGGACCCGATGACGCCCCGCTCTACACGAAACGCATGAAGGAATTCGTGGCCTGCCTGCGCCGGGATTGCCGGGACAACACGCTCCCCGTGGCGATTGTGCAAATCGGCCGCGTCATCGGCTGGGGCCCCGACACAACCGTGCCCTGGAACTCGATCCAGGATCAGCAGCGCCGCCTGCCCCGCGCCATCCCCCACCTCGCCACCGTGCCGGCCATCGATCTCCCGCTTGACGATTGCATCCACCTCAGCGGCGAGAGCCACACCCTCCTCGGCGCCCGGCTGGCCCAGGCCATGCAGGTTTTGCGCGGCGACCGCCAGGCCGGCCTGCCGCCCATGGACCTTGAAAAAATACACATCGAATCCGAGCGCGGCATGGGCGTGGCCGTGCTCGAATTCAAGAACGTGGCCGGGAAACTTTGCTCCGGCAGCCGGCCGACCGGCTTCACCATCGTCCGCCAGTCCAACGCCGCCCATGTGTTCGACGTCCAACTCGACGGCCGCCGGGCGCGCGTGCGGAGCTGTCTGGCGCCGGCCCTGTTGGGCGAAGCCTTGCTGTATTACGGCCACGGCCTCGACCCCGTCTGCAACATCGTGGACGAGGCCGGCCGTTCGTTGCCCGTGCTGGGGCCGGTCCGCCTGGGCGTTCCCCGGGCCATCACGCCGTTCGCGCGGCGCCTTCGCGTGAGCGCCTATCAGCCCTCCGCCGGAAAGCTGGACACGCTGGCGTATCCCGACTCCCTCGACGCACTGGGCCTGACCGAACGCACGTTCCCCGCCGACTTCTGCGATCTGCACGTGGAAATCGCCCGGCATGGCGGCCGCGATGAACTGGTCTGGTTTGCCTGCCGTTTCTCCTGCCCGGAAGCCATGAAACTCGCGCTCGTATTCGGCTACGACGGTCCGCTCAAAGCCTGGGTGGACGGCCGCCCGGTCTTTCACGATCCCAACGGCGTCAATCCCGCCTCCCTGGATAAAGCGCGGGCCATCATCACCGCCTCGCCGGGCGAACACGAGGCGCTCATCGCGCTGGGCACCAATCAGGGCAACGCGTGGGGCCTCTACCTGCACCTCGAGCGGCTCGACGTCTCCCGGAAACAACGGCTCCTGGGCTCGGGCCACTACGCGATGCCCACGCTGCTGGGGTAAGGCTGAGTTCGACGAAAAAAGGCTTGGCTCTGAGGGTCCGGATATCCTATAGTGTGACCCTCTTTCAACCTTTTGGGCACTTAGCTTAGTGGGAGAGCGCCTGCTTCACACGCAGGAGGTCACAGGTTCAAATCCTGTAGTGCCCACCATTTCCCGTTTTGGACAGGCCGTGCCAGATCGCGCCAAATCACGCTCAACCCCCTTATTTTGTCGATCACGATCAGGTCCGTCTTCTCCTCATTGACCCAGGAACAAAAGCGGCGTTTCTCCGCGGGGGAGTCAAGCCCGGTCTTGACGTCCAGGCAGGTTGAACGTACTGTCTTTCACCGTTTGCCAGGCAAACGGAAGCTACACCACGAAAGGACACCATGACGACCCGGGTGACTTGCGCCACCGTCTTTCTTCTGCTCGGAACCGTTCTCATGCTGGGCGCCGGCTCCTGCCGCTCGCCCCGGACAACTGATCCGCGGCCCCCCCGCCCGCGGGAACTGACGCTGACCATCCCCGGGCCGGACAAGGTCGCCTTGCGCCTGATGCGGATCGAACCCGGAACCTTCCGGATGGGCTCCCCCGAGGATGAGGAAGGCCGCTTTACGCATGAAGGTCCCCGGCATGAAGTGACGATCTCCTGCCCGTTTTACCTGGGAATTTTTGAGGTCACCCAGGATCAGTGGCGCGCCGTGATGGAGCGCAATCCGGCCGAGTTCAAGGGGCCCATGAATCCGGTGGAAAACGTGTCGTGGGATGACTGTCAGGCGTTCATTGACCGGCTGAACCGGCTGGGGATCGGAACCTTCCGCCTGCCGACGGAAGCCGAATGGGAGTATGCGTGCCGGGCGGGCAGCGACACCCCCTTTGCCGGTCCCATTGACGAGTTGGGCTGGCATGCCGGCAACAGCGACAAGAAAACCCATCTCGTGGGCCGCAAAAAACCGAACGCCTGGGGTCTCTTCGACATGCACGGCAATGTGCTCGAGTGGTGCTCGGACTGGTACGGCCCCTACGAGCCGGGCCCGCAAACGGACCCGAAAGGACCGGAAACCGGATCGAGCCGCGTCAGGCGTGGGGGCGGCTGTTTCTACAGCGCCAGTCGCTGCCGCTCCGCGAACCGGGACTATTACCATCCGTCATTCCGGTACGACAACTACGGCTTCCGCCTCGCCATGACTCCGCCCTGATCCTTCAACCCGCTTCGCGCATCTCTTGCGGGGATCTCATCCTTCGCTTTCATGCCCGAGATTCCTCGACTTCGCTCGGCATGACCCCCGCTCTACTTTGTTCCTTGTTTCATCGCACGTTGCGGAACCCGGCTAAAAGGCGGCTGGACATGTTGAGGGAACGATGATCTCCTCCTGAGCCATTCGCCGCCTTTAATTGTGCCGGCGAACGCGTTATCGCCTTCTGAAGATGGACGGGGCTAGACCTCCATGTCTGGATGAGAGATGCCGGTTCCGATGTGCCCCCTGATCTTTGTGCGCCTCCTTGTGTGCGCCCCCTTTTGAATCCCTTGGAAACAGGACCCAGCGGCACAGGTTTAAATCGAAAAGCGCGAAAAACGCAGAGTGCGTTCCGTCTTGGAGCGACGGCACTTTGGATAAGCATGCCGGCCCCGGCATGGGCCGTGGCCATGTCGGCCGGTTGGACCTGCGAGGAGTCGAGGCGGTCGTTCCGGTGATTGTCACAGCGCATATTCCGTCCGTTTCAGGACTTCCCGTTTGAGTTCCGGCGATAACCCGTTGAAATACGTCGAATACCCGCCGATCCGGACGATCAAGTCGGCGTGCCGTTCGGGGTGAATCATGGCATCTTCCAGTTCCGCCCGATCGAGCACGGACAGTTGCACCTGCATCCCGCCCAACGAAAAAAAGGTCTCGATCAACGCGCGCAACCGCTTCCGCGCCGCCTGGCCGTCCAGGCTGGACTTTAAGAGACGCATGTTCAGCACGGGCGTTCCGAGCGCCTGCCGCAACGGAAGCCGCGCGACGCTGTGCAGCATCGCGGTATAGCCGTGCGTGTCGGCGCCCTGCACGGGTCCGACGGAATCCGACAGGGCTTCTCCCGCGCGCCGCCCGTCCGGCGTGGCGCCAACCCCCCGTCCGGCGTTGGCATAGGTTTCGAACATGATGTGCGAGGGAATAAAAAGCCCTCCGCGCGCGCAGGGAACGGCACGGATTTGGCGATACGTGAAATCCGCCACCGCGGCGGCCAGTGCGTCGACGCCGGCCTCGTCGTTGCCGAACTTGGGCGCCGCGGCCAGCCGGCGGCGCAACGGTTCCTCGCCCTCGAAATTCCGCTCCAGCACCTCCCGGAACCGGACCGGCGATACCGCCTGTTGTTCGAACACGATCCGGCGCAGCGCTTCAAGCGAATCCGCCACGTTCGCCAGACCCGCGACATTGATCACCGACCAGTTGTAGCGCGCGCCGCCATTGTTGAAATCCAGGCCGCGATCGAGGCAATCATCCATGAGCAGGGACCGGAGCGGCTGTGGACGATGACGCGCGCGGGTGATGAAATAGCGGTTGAGCCGGCCGAGCACGTCCCCGATGACGGCCTGCAAGTCGTCGTAAAAGGCGCGCACCACGCCGTCAAATGTCGCGGCCTCGTCAACCAGGACGCGGTGGAGCGTGCCGACGAGCACCAGGGGGAGGTTGAGCCCGGCGTCGAGGGAGCCCACGTTCGAGCAGCCGTGAATCATGGTCTCGGTGCAGCCACCGCCGTTCCATTCCACCCGGTCTT
>CAZSUH010000077.1:0-3015 GCA_964609905.1 uncultured Verrucomicrobiota bacterium | reverse complement strand
TCGGCCAGGCCGGCCAGGTAGCCCTCCTCGTGGTAAAAGGCGGGCTGGCCGTTTCCGGAAACGAGGGAATCAAAGGCCGCTTCCCAGAGGCGGTCGGGCATGTCTTTTCGCACCCGCAGCTCCAACGATGGCCGGTGTCGTCCGCGGGTCGCCTCCAGCACGATTTCCGTCATCTCCTGGTAGGCGGGTGTTCCATCCGCGCGCGTGCCGCCCAAAGCGGCGCTCCAGCCGTTGGTCGCGCTGACGTTGTCGGCGAACTCGCGTACCAGCGCCACCGCTTCCGCGCGGTCGGGATCGGCCTGATAATAGGGCCACAACACCTGGTCGAGGCGGCCCGGATTGTCGCATTCGTCGAGGTAAAACAGGAAATTGCAGGCGACCATGGCTTCGTACAAGGAACGGGCCGGCTGGAAGGGAACGCGTTCCAGGGCCGCGATCAGGCGTTCGCGGTTCAATTCGCCGTCCGGAGTTTGTCGAAGGCTTTCGATTTGACGGCCATGCCACGCGCGAATGCCCGTCAACAGATCGAGCATGCCGGAATAGAAGGCGTGCGTGGGCGTGCCCGCGGATTTTTCCAGTCCTTTGTGAACACGGGCTTCATACGCATCCAATCCTTCCGCCAGGACCCGGCCGTAGTTGATAATGGCGTGGGTCCAGCCTCCTCCGCCCACGGTGTGCGGGCTGTTGAGCCATTCCACCTTCCGGTTTTCGTCTTCCATCGCGGCGTGAAGAACGTCCACGGCACGGCGCTGGGGCTCCGTCCATGCGGATGCGCGTTGTTCGTAAACGCCGCCTCGATTCCAAGTAAAGACAAAGTAGTACGAGGGAACGAGGATGGCGGATTTCAGAGTGATCGAGGGACCGCCGGGATGGAGGCGGCCTCCGCCATAAGCGGGAACAGGGGCGTTTTCAAACCAACGGCGCCACGCGCGCGAATAGCGTTCGATCGGAGCCGCGTCCGGAGATTCGAAAAAACCGGCGCCGTAATATTCGCCGATCTCGTTCAATAGACGGATGTCCGGAATGGCATGTGTCATGAAAACCACCCGGTTCGATGCGCCTCGTCAAACAGGGCGATGATGTTTTCGATCCGAAGGGGGGGCGTTTGGGGAGCCAATGGATCGCAAACAAACGGCCTGCGTTTCATCGTCATTTTTCTCCTATTTCACCAGAATCAACGCGCCAGGCGCGAGCCCCTGCCAGACAATAGCCCCGTTGTTCGTCACCACCGTGCCGGGCGCGAGCGAATGCTCGCGCGCGTTCACAAAGAGCGTGTTGCTTCCCAGATCCAGCTTGGCGTTCGCCGTGTCCAGCCAGATGTCGCCCACCGTGAAATCGTTGGTGAGGCGCAACCAGCCAGCATCGCGCACATGAAAGACGGCACGATTCGCTTCTCCTGCGACTCCGTACGGCTGAGGCGGCACATCCGTATAACGTGTATTGGCGGCGTTGTTGTTCGCGACAACCACCGTCCCCCGACCTGGCCGATCCGTCCCGTTTTGGCGGTAGATCGTCCCGGCGCCGGCATAACGGGCGCCGCTGTCTTGTCCGCTGAACGCCTGGACCGTCCCAACGAAACCATCGAGGCCGGCATCGGCATTGGTCACGACCAGCGAAATCCGCCCTCCCCCGCCCTGACGGCTGGTGGGACCCGCATTCGCCCGAATCGCGCCGAATCCGTTGATCGTTCCGCCCGTCAGGAAAATGCTGCCGCCCGAGCCGGTATAATAATCGTCTGAGGAGGAATTCGCGATCATGGCGCCATCATGATACAACGAGCCCTTCACCAAAAGCCGAATCGCACCACCCCCAGCCGATCCCATACTGCCGCTGCCCAGATTTGTCGGCGACAGAATCGATCCGTAACAAGGTCCTTTATTCGGCACCGAGACTACGCCCCCACATCCGCCGTAACTGCCGGACGTGTCGCGGCCAGGGCCGTTCACGTATCCCTTGCTTGTGACGTCCACCACGCCGTTCAATTCAACGTAGGCGTCGCCCTGCACGAACAAATCAAGCTTGTTGACTTCCGTGCTGCTGTTGGCCGAATGGGTCAGCAACCCGCCCGCCGCCACCACGAAGTCGTTGCTGACCACGCCAGGCCGATTCCAAGCCAGCACGCCATGATCGAACACCATCACGCTTTCTCCCACCGTCAACGCGCCGTTCACCGTCACCGAGGCCGCGGCCGCGCCACCCCCGACGACCAGGTCCGATATCGACACCTCCCCCGTGATCACCATCGGGTTGGCCCCCTCCACCAGAACCCGCGTGCCGGAGTCGGGGATGACCGCCGGCGACCAGTTGGCCGCCGTGTGGAAGTTATTGCCGCTGGCGCCCAGCCAGATCGCCGGCGCCGAGCCGAACTGCCAGTTCGGGTTTCCGCCCCGGTCTTCCGAATCCAGCGCCGGGATCGGCAAGCCCTGCCGCGCATCGCTGTCCCGCACACTCACGCCGCGCACCGACCGATAGCCGGTCACGGCCAGATTCCACATCGATCCCGGGCTTGTGCTATTCAGCACGATGTTCGTGGCGCCCGACGCTCCGCGCAACACCAGATCCCGCAGCGTGACGGTCTTGCCCGCTTCGAACGCCAGGTTCGGCGCGCCGCCCGGTGCTTCACACCGCAAGTCCAAAGCCGTAAATCCGCCGAAGAACGAAACAAGTCCAACATGGTTGTCCAGCAAAACCTTGTAAAACGCAAGGCCGCCCATGTTCAGTGACTGCGCCGCCCCGCCTGACACCGCAAACGTTGTCCGGACCGGATCAATCGTACCGCCTGTAAAATCGGCGTCCTTCAGCACGGTCACCGTCTCCGTGCCCGACGCCGCCAGCGAACCCGCCACGATCAGCGCATTGGTCACGGTCAGATCATATCCATTCAGGGAAATGGCCGCGCCCGATTGAATCGTGAGCCGGTTCACTGTGCGGGCGGCATCGAAGACCGGATAGTTCGGCCGGCCGCCCGGAATCACGATCACATCCGTCTCGACCGGTGCGCGGGCGCGATCCCAG
>CAZSUH010000076.1:0-14468 GCA_964609905.1 uncultured Verrucomicrobiota bacterium | reverse complement strand
CCGGAATGGGTGGAGTTCGACCGGTGGGAGGAGTATGGGCTGGAGGTTCCGGACGGGACGAACGGGGTCCGCACATTGTCCATGCGGCAACCGGTATTCTACCGGGCTTCGGTGGAAACGCAGATCAGCATTGCCAGTGGAAAGCGGATTATGATTGGCGGGGGTGTGCCGGGCAAGGAAAAGGGCACGCTGGTTTTCACCTTTGTCACCTGTCGGCTGGTGGATATTGAGGGCAAGCCCGTGCCTTCGGTGGTGGAGACGATTATGGGGACGAAGTAGTCGGAATTTCAGATTCCTAATTTCAGATTTCAAATGGGGGAAAGTCGATAGCCCACAGAAGCGGATTCCGAATTACCGATTTCAGATGGGAGAGATGAAAACGTGATTGAATCAGTCCTCGGGATTGGGTTTAATCTGAAATCTGAAATTGGCAGGGAGTGAGGAACATGCGCTACAGCCGCTTCGAAGACCTTCCCGTCTGGCAGGCCGCGATCGATCTGTCCGTGAAAGTTTTCGCGCTTACTGAAGATCCGGCTTTCCGATTCAAAGGCGACATTGCTAACCAGATTCAGCGGGCCGCGCTTTCTGTTTCCAACAACATTGCCGAAGGCTTTGAGCGGGGCACCACGCAGGAACTGCTCACTTTCATTTACATCGCCCGAGGCTCCGCCGGCGAGGTGCGCTCGGTTTTGTGCGTGATTGAGCGCATGGCCGTCTTCAATCATCTGAAATCTGAAATCTCCAATCTGAAATCCCTGGCGGAATCCACGTCGCGCCAGCTTCGTGCCTGGGCCGATTCCCTGCAAAACACGGAGATCACGGGCACGCGCTATGTGACCGATAAGTCCCGCACCGCCGACGAGGAACGCAAGCGGGCGGATGCGTTCATGGCCAAGTTGAAGCGGGAGAACGAGGAACGGCTCAAGAAAATGATCGAAGAGCGAAATGCGCAAAAGCCGACTTGAGATTTCAGATTCCAAATTTCAGATTTCAGATTCGGAACATCAATCAAGGATCAGATTGCAGAACCCGACCGCCGATCCGATTTGGTTATCTGAAATCTGAAATTTGAAATCTTCCCCTCACTCCGCCAGCAGCGTCTGCAGGGTCAGGAGCGCATAGCACGTGGCGGCGAGGGTGTCTTCGGAGCCCTTGCCGTCGTCGGGCGACCAGTACAAACCGCCGTTTTCAGGCTCAATTTTCTGGCGGTTGATCAGCGCTCGGGCAATTAAAGGCCGCCAGGTCAGCAGGGAATGATCCGCCATAGGCAGCCGGTTTTTTCCGGCCTGCGCCAGGGCCATGGTCAGCAGCAACAGGTTCTCATGCCCGGCCAGGGTCAGGCCGGTTGGCGTGAAAATCTCCGGATGAGCGGCAATCCAGGCATAGGCCTGCTGCACATCCGGATCCCGGGGTTTGGCGCCTGCCGCCAGACGGCTGAACAGCAGCGTTCCCACATGGCCGGCCGCCGGCGCGGCGGCGCGGTCCAGTTTTTGAGTGAGGGTCAACACGGCCCACGCCTCATTGGTCTGAGCGGGCGGGAGGAGCGGATTCAGGAAGCGCCTGGCGTGCGCCCGCGGCGTTTGCAGGGCGGGATCGGGACTGAAGGAGAGCGCCAGCAGGGGCAGGGCCGTGAGTGCCGGGGCATTTGTTCCGGCCCAGCTCCCGTCCGGCCGTTGCCGGGCGGCCAGCCAGGTTATGCCGCGGTCGAGCGCGGCGCGCGATTCGTGCGCCAGCGAGGTGTCCAGCCGGCCGGGCATGGCCTGGGAGCCGGGAAGCACCGGATCGGCGGCCCTGGCGGAGAGGACCGCCCAAAAGGCGCATATGCATGCGAATGCCCGGCGGCGAATCGGTCCCGGTTGGCTCATGAAAAAACGTTCCTTTCCGTCAGGGAAAGCATATACTCTCAACCGGTGGGAGTCCAGTTCAAGGGTTCCCGATGCCAGGAGGGGAACATGCCCGTCAGCATCGCCACGAAAGGAGCGTGCGTCATGTGCGCGGCCGTCCTGCTGTCCGGTTGTGGAAAAGGAAACGCACAGGAGTCCGTCCGCCGCGTCGCGTTGCCGGAGACGGGGTTAACCCGCCCGCCCGCCGTGGCCGGCGCCTTTTACGAAGGCGATCCCCAAACGCTCTCCCGCCATGTCAGGGAACTGTTGAAGGAGGCGCCCTCCCGCGGAGGCGGCCGCCTGCGGGCGGCCGTGGTTCCCCACGCGGGGTATGTCTATTCCGGCTCCTGCGCGGCGGCCGCGTATGCCTGCCTGAAGACGGGCGACTACGACCGGGTGATCGTGCTGGCTCCGACGCACACCCGCGGCTTTCGCGGTCTTGCGCTGCCGGCGGCGGAGGTGGCCCGTTTTTCCACGCCGCTGGGGGAGATCCCGATCGATCGCGAGGCCTGCGAAAAGTTGGCCGCCCGGCCGGGATTCGGGCGTGAGCCGGACATGAACCGCCGCGAACATGCCGTCGAGGTCCATCTGCCGTTCCTGCAAACGGCGCTCGGCCCGTTCAAGCTGATTCCGATTCTCTGCGGATCGGTGAACGCGCAGGAACTGGATCGCGCGGCCGTGGAACTGGCGTCGTTTCTGGATGACCGCACGCTGGTCATCGCCTCCTCGGATTTTACCCATTACGGCCGGGATTTCGGCTACGTGCCGTTCACCAATCGGGTGCGCGAGCGGCTCTACGAGTATCTTAAAACGGCCACCGACGCCATTGCCGCCCGGGATCGCGCCGCGTTCCGGGCGCATGCCGAAAAAACGGACGACACCATATGCGGCCTTTTCCCGATCGACATCCTGCTGGGCATGCTGGATGCGCGGAAGGAGCCGGTCACGGGGCGCGTGTTGGACGTGGCCACCTCGGGCGATCTGACCGGCGACTTCGGCCATTGTGTGTCGTATGGGGCGGTGGGCTTTTTCAGCGGCGCGGCTGCCGCCGGAGGCAAGGCGATGCAAGGAAAACGAAAAATCGTGGAGCATAAGGGCGGGGAATGGTCGGCCGGCCTGTCGGAGGCCGAGCGGGCCACCCTGTTCGCGATTGCGAAGGACACGTTGGACTGGGCGGTCAACCGGAAACGGGGCGATTTCGACTTTTCGGCGTATGCGCTCACGGACAAACTGGAGGCGGACACGGCGACCTTCGTCACGCTGAAGATCAACGGACGGCTGCGCGGCTGCATCGGCTCGCTGGCGCCGGTCGAACCGCTGTGCCAATCCGTGCATGACAATGCCATTCAGGCGGCGTTGCACGATCCCCGGTTTCCGCCGGTGGCGCCCTCCGAATTGAGCCGGCTGACGGTGGATGTGTCCATTTTGAGTCCCATGCGGGATATCGCGTCGTGGCGGGATTTCAAGATCGGGCCGCACGGCATCATTCTGGCCAAGGGTGGGCGGCGCGCGGTGTATCTGCCTGAAGTGGCGGTGGAGCAGGGCTGGACGGTGGAGGAGACGCTGTCTTCGTTGAGTGAAAAAGCCGGCCTGCCCCCGGACGCCTGGCGGGAGGGTGCGCGGTTCCAGGTGTTCGAAAGCGTGGTGCTCGCGGAGGAGTAATGGGCCTTTCGATGTTTTTCCTGGGCTGCCAGGCGATGGTGGTCCAGATGTTGTTGATGCGGGAGTTGCTGGCCGTTTTTTCCGGCAACGAACTGACCATCGGCGCGGCCTTTGCGGTCTGGTTCGCGGCCATCAGCGCGGGGGCGCTGGGCGGCCGGCGGATTGCCCGGCTTGGATCCAGCAACGCCGTTCGTTTCCTGGTGCAGGCGGTTTTGCTGGCCTTGGCCCTGTTGCCGCCGGTGTTGTTGTGCCTCCTGTGCCAGGCGCGCAGCGTGCTGGGCGTTCCGGCGTACGAGAGCCTGCCGTTCGGCCGGCTGCTCCGGCTGTTTCTCGTCGTGCTGGGGCCCGTCTGCGTGGGGCAGGGGCTGGTGTTTCCCTGCGCGTGCAGGCTGGCATCAGAGGGGCAGCGGCAGGGGGTGAGCCGGATCTACGGCTTCGAGTCGCTCGGGAGCCTGATCGGCGGGCTGGGTTTCGGGGCCGCGATCATGTTGGGGATGAGCCCGCTGGCCTGCGCCCTGATCGCCAGCGCGCTGGGATTTGGCGCCCTGTCCGCGGCGCAGAAGCGGCCGGTTCCGAGATTGCTGGCCTTGTTGGCCGCGTCGATCGCGGTGGTCCTTCCGGCCGCTTTCCTGCCGTTTGTGATTCGCCTCGAGACAAGCTGGGAGGCGAAGCGCTGGGCGCTGGCGGCCGGCTCGCCGGCGCCGGCCATCCAGCAGGTGGAGACCCCTTACCAGCGGTTGACCTTGGTGCCGATGGGCGGCCAGGCGGCGCTGTATGCCAACAGCCAGCCCCTGTTCATGTTCCCCGATCCGGTGGAAACCGAGCCGCTGGCGCACAGCGTCATGGCGCGGCACCCGGCGCCCCGTTCGGTGTTGCTGGTGGGCGGCAATCCGGTCGACCTGGGCCGGGCGTTGCTGGCCTATCCGGATTGCGTGGTCACCTATGTCGAAACGGATCCCTGGCTCCTGCGGATGACGGCGGGAACGTCGTTTCCGCCGCCCGCGCAGAGCGGTCGATTCCGGGTGGTTCACGAGGATCCGGTCTGGTATGCGAAGCGCGCGCCCGCCGGCTCGTTCGATGTGGCGCTGCTGATGTTGCCCCAGCCGGAGACCGTGGGGCTGAACCGGTATTATACCATCGAGTTTTATCGCGATCTGCGCCGGACGCTGAAACAGGGCGGATTTATCTGGACGTCCGTGGAAGCCACGGAGCAGCTCCGATCCGAGACGGGCTTGCTCGCGGCCTCGGTCTATCGGACGCTGAGCGCCTGTTTCCCGTCGGTCCAGGTGACGTTCGGCAATCGGATCGGTTTTTTCGCGGCCGAGTCGCCGGAGGCCACGCCCATGGGCCGCGCGGCGCTGGTGGCCGCGGTTCGGCGCAGCGGAGTCCGGTCGGCTTATTTCAGCCCCGACTTTTTCCTGGCGGACGAATCGATCGAACCGGGCAAAATGAGCCGGACCCGGGCGGCGCTGGAGTCGATCCCGGTGGAACCGAACTCGTTGCGGCATCCGGTCACGCACACCTACATGCTGCTGCGCTGGAACCGGTTTTCCGGCTCGAGGCTGGATCGGCTGTTGTGGGGGCTGTCCAACCTGGAAGGGACCCACGCGGCCGAGCGGCTGTTGTTGGCGGTGGGGCTGTCGTCCCTGTTACTGGGGGCGTGCCTGTTCGGGTTGAAGGGACGCAGGCGGGAAGCGGCGGCACGCGCCACGTTGCGGCTGGCCGTCGCGGTGGCGGGTTTTTCAGCCATGGCGCTCGAGTTGATCCTGATTTTTCTGGCCCAATCCCTGTTCGGATATGTGTACGAACGGATGGCGTTCATCGTGGCCCTGTTTATGGCCGGCCTTGCGGCCGGCGCATTCCTGGTGCGCCGCCATGAGACGGCGAGTTCCGAGCGCGCTTGGAGCCTGACCGTCGCGGCCTGTTCGGGGATCGTGGTTCTGGGCGTGGGCCTGCCGATCGGGATATACGGTGGCGGAACGAATCGCCTGGCGACCGAGGTCGTGCTGCACGCCTGCATGGTGGCGGCGGGGTTGTCGGCCGGCATCCTGTTCCCCATGGTCAACCGCCTGTTGCGGGAGCGCGGGGAAGCGTTGACCGAGGCCGCCGGGGAGTCCCATGCGGCGGACAATCTCGGCGCGGCGGCTGGCGCCCTGGTTGCGGGCGTGATCCTGATTCCCGTGCTGGGAGTGGGGCTGACCTGTTTCGTGCTGGCCGTGGCCAACGCGTTCCTGGCGCTGGTGCTGGCCCTGGTGCGATGGACCGACTGACGGCGGGTTACGACCAGACGCCCGGAACCGGTTTTCCGCAGGCGGGGCAGACGCCGTTTTTCAGGCGGTTGGCCTCGATGGAATAGCCGCGGCGTTTCACCACGAGCTCTCCGCAGGCGGGGCAGGCGGTATCCTCGCCGCCCAGGCCCGGCGCGTTGCCGATATAGACGAACCGGCAGCCCTCCTTGAGCGCCAGCTCCCGCGCGGTGCGCAGCGTGTCGTAGGGGGTTGGCGGCAGGTTGCGCATCCGGTAGGCGGGATGAAAACGGGAAAAATGGAGCGGCACGGTCGGCCCCGTATTCGCGGCCAGCCAGGCGGCCAGTCGCTTGATCTCGTCGGGACTGTCGTTCAGGCCGGGGATCAGCAGGGTCACCACTTCCGTCCAGGTTCCGCCCTCGTGAAGCTGCTTGAGCGTATCCAGCACCGGTTGAAGACGCCCCGCGCAGACCTCCTTGTAAAACGACTCCGAGAAGCTTTTCAGGTCGATTTTGACCGCGGTGAGGAGGGGCAGAAGGGCTTTCAGGGGCGCCTCCTCGATGAACCCGTTGGAAACCATCACGCTCCCGAGCCCGAGGTCGCGCGCGGCGCGGGCGCAGTCGGCCATGTATTCGTAGAACACGATCGGCTCCGTGTAGGTGAAGGCCACGGCGCCGCAGCCGGCGGCTTTGGCGAGGGCGGCGATCTCGGCGGGGGAGCGGAAGGGAATGGGCGCATCGGAGGGGGAGGCCATGGAGATGTCGTAATTCTGGCAGAATTTGCAGGCGATGTTGCAGCCTACCGTGGCCAGGGAAAAGGCCTTCGAGCCGGGCCGCACATGAAAGAACGGTTTTTTTTCGATCGGATCGGCAACCAGCGTGACGGGATGGCCGTACACCAGGCTGCGCAGGGCGCCGTTCCGGTTTTGGCGGACCCGGCAGAAACCGAACCGGCCGTTCGGAATGACACAGCCGCGGGGGCAGAGGCGGCACCGGACGGCGCCGCCTTTCATTTTGTCGTAAAAGAGCGCCTCTTTCGGGTCCGGTTCGCCGGGCGGAACGGGCGGGTCGCCTTTAGCCATGGCACAGGCCGCCAGGGCCATGCCGCAACCGGTCAGGAAACGGCGGCGGGACAAGATGCCGGCATGTGCGTTCTTGCGCATGATCAAAGTATACAGCCTTTCGGGGGAAGCCGCAAGATGTCCGAAATGCCCGAAATCGCGTGAATCCCACTTGACAGGAGTGTATCGAAAGTCTTACGCTAAAGTAAGAATGATAGGGCATAGTAAGAAGGAGGAGCCCATGGCTACCGCGACACTGACAACCAAAGGGCAATTGGTTATTCCCAAATCGGTTCGGGATTATCTGCGTTTGCATCCCGGCGACAGCCTGGACTTCCTCGTCCAGGAGAACGGCGACGTGCTGATCCGCCCCGCGGTTGAGGATGTTCGACAGCTCCGGGGGGCGCTGCACAAATCCGGCCGGCCTCCGGTCTCGCTGGAGGCGATGCGGGAGGCCATTCGGCGGAGGGGAGGGAAACAGCCATGACGGGGCTTGACACGAACGTGCTGGTCCGGTACCTCACCCAGGACGATCCTCCGCAAGCGAAGATCGCCGGCGCCATCATCGAGGAAGCGGCCGCGGAATCGGAGCGACTGCTGGTGCAGCCGGTTGTGTTGTGCGAGCTCGTGTGGGTTTTAGAGACGGTTTACGAATACACGAAACGGGAAGTGGTTCCCCTGCTGGACCGGATTCTCCGGACCGCGCAGTTCGAGATTCCGGAGAAGGAGACGGTCTGGCGCGCCTGGGCCGATTATCGGTCCGGGAAAGGCGATTTTTCGGACTACCTGATCGGCCGCGCCAACGAACGCCTGGGCGCCGGACACACCGTCACGTTCGACCGCGCTTTTAAAGGGTGCAAGCCGTTCAAGGTGTTGCCATGACACGACTTCCCCCCTGGATACGGGTGCGGCTGTCGCAATCGGGCGAACTGGCCGAGGTGACGCGCATCCTGGAAAGCGGCCGCCTGAACACCGTCTGCCAGAGCGCCCAGTGCCCCAACCGGCACGAGTGCTACGGCCGCGGCACCGCCACCTTCATGATTCTGGGCGACACCTGCACCCGCGCCTGCCGATTCTGCGCCGTCAACCACGGCGCGCCGAAGGAGTTGGATGGCGGCGAGGCGGAACGCGTGGCCTCGGCGGCGGCGAAACTGAAGCTTCAGCATGTGGTGGTGACCAGCGTCACCCGCGACGATCTGCCGGACGGCGGAGCGGCCGTTTTTGCGGGTGTGATCCGGGCGCTGCGCGAGAAACTGCCCCGGGCGTCGGTGGAGGTGCTGATCCCCGATTTCAAGGGGGAGACCGGCCCGCTTGAGACGGTGTTGGAGGCCGGGCCCGACGTGCTCAATCACAACCTGGAGACGGTGCGCCGGCTGCAGGCGTCGATCCGACCGCAGGCGGATTACGACCGGTCCCTGGGCGTGCTGCGCCGGGCCTCGGCGTGGCGGGGCTCGAAGGCGATCCGGGTGAAGTCGGGGCTCATGGTGGGGCTGGGGGAGACGGATGCCGAGGTGGAGGAGGCGATGGCGGATCTGCGCGCGGCGGGCGTGGTGTTTTTGACGATCGGCCAATACCTGGCCCCTTCGCCGGCCCACGCGCCGGTGGCGCGATTCGTCACGCCCGCCCAGTTCGACACGTATGGCAAACAGGCGTTGAAGCTGGGATTTGCGGGAGTGGCCTCGGCGCCGCTGGTCCGCTCCTCCTACCGCGCCGAACGGATGCTGGAGAAACGATGAACGACGAACAGGCGATTTACGGGTTGCGCACGTGCAAGGCGGTTTTCGAGGCGCGGCGGGACGATATCATCCGCATTTTTTACCGGGCCGACCGGTTGCGGGCCCTGGCGCCGATGCTGAAATGGGCCGCGTCCCGGCGGCTGGTGTACCGCGAACTGAAGGACGAGGAGTTGCAGAAGGTGGCGGGGGGCATGCATCACGAGGGCGTGGTGATGGAGGTGAAACCCCGTCAGTTCCGCCGGTTTTCGATCGACGGCGTGCGGCCGGGCACGAACTGGGTGGCGCTGGATCGGGTGGAGAATCCTCATAACCTCGGCGCGATCGTGCGCTCCTGCGCCTTTTTCGGCGTGGCGGGGCTGGTGATGGGCGGGCTGGAATCGGGAACGCGCATCAATAGCGCGTTTCTGCGTCAGGCGGAGGGCGGGGCGGAGCGGATCAGCCTGTTCGCCAGTCTGCACCTGGCCCCGTGCCTGGAGGAGCTGAAGGCCAAGGGGCTGGCGGTGATCGGGCTGGAGACGGATGCCGATACGAAGCTCGGACAGGCGCCGCTGCCGCGGCCCGCGTGTCTTGTTTTCGGGAACGAAAACGAGGGGTTGTCCAAGGCCGTGCGGCAGGCGTGCACGGGCGAGGTTTCGATCCCCGGCGTCTGGGCGGGCGGCTCGTTGAATGTGTCCGTCAGCGTGGGCGTGGCCTTGGCGGCGCTGACGGGCGCTAGATCTGCAGCTTCTTGAACCGGGGCAGGTAGGCCTTGTTCTTGAGCAGCATCTCCTGGACCATTTTCTTGATCTCGCGCAGCGAGAGCACGGCGGCGGAGAGGGGATCGTAGCAGATGGACTGGTAGACCAGCTTCGGGTCGCCGGTGAGGGCGGCTTCGACGGCCATCTCCTCCACGGACACGCTGATCTGGTTGAGCGCGGCCAGTTGCGGGGGCAGGGGCCCGACGTGGATGGGGTTGAATCCGCGGCGGTCCACGAGCACCGGCACCTCCACGCAGCAGCCCTCTTTCAGGTTGTCGATCAGCTTCGTGTTGGCCACGTTGCCGCTGAAGGTGTACAACTCTCCGCCCATCCAGGCGTTGACAATGGAGGCCGCGTATTCATGCCCGCGCTCCAGGTTGATGGGCGCGCCCTTCTTGAACCAGTCCTTGACGCTCTTTTTCCAGGTCTTGGCGGCATTGCGATACTCGTTCAGAATGTAGGCGTAGTGGCCGGGATTCCAGTTCGTGCCGGTCGTGCAGTAGGTCGCGATCAGGTCCGGGCGTTTGCGGAACCACCAGTTGTATTCCGAATTGTGGCCGCTGGATTCGGTGACGTAATAATCGAGCGCCAGGAACATTTCGTTGCGAACCAGCTCCGCGTTGTAGATCTTCTTGTTCTCCGTCACCGCCTTGCGGATCCGGGGATAGGCGTCCTGCCCCTTGACCTTGAAGTCGAGGTAGAAGGCCTGGTGATTGATGCCCGCGCAGGTGTAGGTGATGTCCTTCATGTCCGCGCCGATCCAGCCGGCGAGCATCTCGGCGGTGCCCTGGACGCTGTGGCACAGGCCGGTGGCCTTGACGGACGTTTCACGCTGGATGGCCCGGCAGAGCATGGCCATGGGGTTGGTGTAGTTCAGCAGGATCGCGTTCGGGCAGCATTCCTCCATGTCCTTCGCGATGCTGACCATGACGGGGATGGTGCGGAGCGCGCGGAACACGCCGCTGACGCTGCGGGTGTCTCCCACGTTTGTGTCGATCCCGTATTTCTTGGGGATCAGAATGTCGTGCTGCCAGATCTCGACGCCGCCGTTGAGGATGGTGCAGACCACGGCATCGGCGCCCTTGAGCGCCTCGCGGCGGTTCAGGGTGGCGACGACCTTGGCGGGGTAGTTCCCCTTGGCGATGATGGCTTCGCACGCCCGGCGGGCGAAATCGAGCCGCTCCGGATTGATGTCCATGAGCACGAGCGTGGAGTCGCGGAGCAGGGGGAAGGTGAGAATGTCGCGAACGAGACCGCGGGTGAATCCCAAGCTGCCGGCGCCGATGAACGTGATGCGAGCCATGTCACTGTCTCCTGTGGTTGAAAGGTGGGACTGTAGCACATCGGCCCGTGGAATCAATAGGTATTGCGTTGACAAAAACCGGATCGATAGGATAAGGTGCCTGACAAATCTGGATTCATCCGTTAAGGGAACAGATAGGGAAAAGGGAGCGGCATGAATCGGAAGATGATCGGAATGGGGGGTGGTAGAATCCTTCTGCTGGCCGGGCTGATCGGGTGGGGAGGTGTGGATGCGGTATGGGGCAAGCCGCCAGTGGTGACGAATCTTTTTGGGGTTGAATATTGGAAGCTTGTGTTGACGGTTCCCAATGAACGGTATACGGGAACCGAAATAGAATCTCTTGCCGGAGCGGCGATGGACCTCACGCTCGAGTGCGGCTTAACGGGGTATTACATCAAGGATTCGAACATCGCGGGGCAGAGCGCCGAAGACGATTTGGTGATGTGGTACAAGATCGCGCCGACCTTTTACAAGGTCGATGATCTTAGCGGCAATCCCTCGCTTACCCGTCACCCGCCGGTTCAAAACAGCCGGGAATGGCTGACGGTGGCGGGAATATTTGGCGCCACTGGGGGCGGGAAGGGGCCGGGCATGCCGCCACCGGGTTTTGTCGCGGACGTTGTGTCGGCCGACCTGGATGTGGCGCATGGCAACGGGAATGAGGTGGACGAGACGGTGGAGGAAGCGGAGGGCGCTTTTTTTCAGGTTGGCACGAATATGCCGGCCAAATTGACGTTGCGTTGCCTGCAAAACAAAGGCTCAATCGACGGCTGGCGCCGGGTGGAACTGCGTAAGACGCTTGCGAGCGCCGATGTGCATGTGTATACCAACGCGGCGCTGACGTGCGAGGTGACCGATTGGCCGGTCGTGTTGACCCAAGGGGAGCTATACGATAATCCGCGTTTCTTTTACGTCACGTCGGATGAACCCAGCACGGAAGCTCGGGATATCGAATTCGAGGCCTGGAGTTTCAAGTTGGATACCGATAGTTATGCTACGGACCGGGTGAGGTTGACGGCCCTGAAAGTGGACTTGGCCATGGATGGAAACCGGGATGACACCATCGATTTCGACGATCCCGACGATGCCGAATATCTCTTCTGGGTCAATGACGATGTTGATGTGATCTCCGATGGCGAGGAAGACGATGCAGCAAGCGGTACAGTGAATTGCAACGACAACGCCATTACCTGCAAACGGGACTTGGAAGACTTCACCCGGCTTCATATCAAGGCGGATGATATCGTCGCAAGTCTTTCCGGAATTACTTACTTCCTGAAGTTCGAAAACGTTTCATCCGGTAGTCCATCGGTCAATATTTTCGAGGCAGTAGGCGAGTCCGCTGCTTACTTGTCGGATACTAATGTTGCGGCAGACCAGATCGAGGAGGAGAATCTCACGCCGAACGGTGTTGGCACGACGGAAGTCCAGATCGACGCACAGTATATAAAGACAGGCAATCAAGTGTCACCCTTCATCATCGAGGGGCGAAGTGCCGGCAAGGGCGATCTTACCTTCATCGTTAAGAAAGACGGCAACGAGGTCTGCAAGAAGGCGGTTGCTCTTGATCTCAGGCCAATTACCGAGT
Organism: uncultured Verrucomicrobiota bacterium; assembly: GCA_964609905.1. GTDB lineage: Bacteria > Verrucomicrobiota > Kiritimatiellia > CAIKKV01 > CAIKKV01 > CAZSUH01. The sequence continues at coordinate 2,253 of CAZSUH010000076.1, read as the reverse complement.
TCTACGAGAAATACGTTGTTACCGTAAGCACAGGTGACAATGTGAACTCAAACACTGGCGTTAACGCTAATTCAACGACATACGCGCCGGAGACAGACGAATATGTCTTCCATGTTCACGGATGGAACATGGCGGGTTGGGAAAAAGATCGATGGACAGAAACGGTTTTCAAACGTTTGTGGTGGCAGAACTACAAAGGCCATGTCGGGAGCTTCCAGTGGCCCACTTACACGGGCACACTGACCTATGATGCAAGCGAATTACGAGCATGGCGCTCAGGTATAGCGCTTAACAACCGCATAACGAGTTTGAATGAGAGTTATTCGGGTCAGGTCAGAATACTTGCCCACAGCATGGGCAATGTCGTGATGGGCGAGGCCCTCCGCCTTTTCTCGTCATCTGCGGTGCATACGTACATTGCGGCTCAGGCAGCAATCCCGGCTCACTGCTACGACAGCACAGTTTCCAACTACTGGACCGGTTTCAACACACCGGATATTTACGCCCGATACTCCTCGGGACTATCGCCTGACACACCGTACCTCGCCGCCAATTCAAGCCATGCCGGAGCGATGGTGTTGTACTTTAATTCAGAAGACTACGCTTTGGATTGGTGGGAATTCGGCAACGAAATGAAGCCGGATATCAGCTATTGGTACACCGAGGGCGACACCAATGTGGCTTCCTACGCGCCAGCCTCTGGCGATCGCTTCTACTTCGACAATATTTTGGTACCGTTCGATGAACGCACCATGACCATTCCGGACGATCGGTTTGAGATCTTCGCCCGAATCGTGGAGTCACGATCAAGAGCGTTGGGCTGCGAAGCATCTGTGAACGGTTTTGGGACGGCAAGGAATCTACAAAATTGGGGCTATAACGAACAGCACTATTCCCACAGCAGAGAATTCCGATCAAACGTTTCCGACGAATGGTTGTTTTGGACTGCTGTTATCGAAGATGCCTACCTAAACGAGTAGATGGAGGATCTGCCAATGAAATTAAGAAATGGCGAAATGTGTCTCTTGTGTTTGATGATGTTGGTGTCGATTTCGGCAATCGCTGCTAACAGCGATCTCTCTGCCGCGGAACGCGAGGGTGCCGAAATAAAGATGCTCCGAATAAAAGAGGCTCTACAGAAACAGGACGTGAACATCTCCTTCTGGGGTCAAGTTTTAGATCAGAGCAATACGCCTGTCGAGGGTGCAAGTGTTGCCATTCATATTGTGCATTTCATTCCCGACGAAGACAAACTGTTTGGCGAGAGTAAATCGATCACCGTTCAGACAGACAAGACAGGCGTCTTTTCGGTTGAGAAAGAAATAGGGCGGAGTCTCCACGTACAGGGAATCTCGGTGTCAGGATATGAGTATGTCAGGGCAAAAAATCCAAGTCTAGACTTCCAATATGCAGAACACGGTAACCAGAAACCGTTTATCGCCGACAAGAAAACGCCCGTCATCTTCCGCTTAAGGAAACAAAGTGATACTGCCTTTCTTTTGGAAACCATGGATTGGAATTGCCAAATCGCCGTTAGTGAGTCCGGCAAGAGCAAGGGATACGATCTTGTTCGACGTGAACCCGTGCGAGACATGGCGAGACTTGTTCTTAACGACGAACCGCTTGTGTGTGATATCCGAATGAAAGCCGCGTTCATCACAAACGCCACCACTTGGACCGTCGTGTTGTCCCCCGGTAACACCACCGGCGGAATCATCGTTTCCGAGCAGTTGCTATTTGAAGCGCCGGACACTGGTTATCAACCGGAATACGCCTTCACGCCCGAAGAGCGGAAGCCCTTGAAGACAAAATACGTCTATTTGCGCAGCCGTAATCCGGCTATTTACTCTCGCCTTGAAATAGAGTATTGCACCGTTGACAAGAAGTTCGTCCGCATACGCGGCAAGTCCGTGACGAATCCCTACGGCGACCGGAATCTTGAACAATCAACCGACCTTCCATACGAGGTAACGAAGCGACTCACCGACGAGGCAAAGACCGCTTTCCGCCAGAATAAACGCCCATCGAAGCCCGACCTTGCGAAGTTAATCAAGGAAGTGAATGAGAAGGCCGAGAAGGATAAGGGCAAGCCGTGACGCATCCCCCGGCTGTCATGTCCGCCGCTTTCCTACGGCGGCACCGGCCACGCCAGCCCCCTCACGCACTGCTCCGCGCATCGAGGGCCGTTGCATCCCGCCTGACCTTCCCCCCGTTCGGGGGCCAAAAGCTAAGAGAGTCCAACTGGGGACAGCA
>CAZSUH010000075.1:0-14674 GCA_964609905.1 uncultured Verrucomicrobiota bacterium | reverse complement strand
CGAGGCTGCCGTATTGATCCTCGAGGTCATAGGCGTCCATGGCCTCGGTGATGTGCAGGTAGGAGTTGGCGTCGAATCGTTTGATGAACTGCTGGCCCTGGTAGGCGAGGTAGCTCTCCACCTGGAAGGGGGAGACGAAGCGGCCGGGGCTGGCGCCCTCCTTTTTCTCGCGTCCGAACTTTTCCTCGAGGATGGAGGGGGAAAGGTAGGTGATGTGGGCGATCATGCGGGCGAGCGCGAGACCGAGCGCGGGACCGGCGCCGGTTTCGTAATAGTCGCCGTTGTTCCAGGCCGGATCGCTCATGATCGTGCGGCGGCCGACCACGTTGAAGGCGAGCGCCTGGGTGGTCAGGTTGGCGGCGGACGCGATGCAGAGGCAGCGATCCACGTATTCGGGGAAGCGCAGGCTCCATTCCAGCACCTGCATGCCGCCCATGGAGCCGCCGATGACCGCGCGCACGCGCGGCAGGCCGAGAGCGAGGAGCAGGAGGTGCTGGACTTCCACCATATCGCCGATCGTGATGCGGGGGAATGTGGAGCCGTAGGGTTTTTCGGTGCGCGGGTCGATGGAGGAAGGCCCGGTGGTGCCCTTGCACCCGCCGAGGATATTGGCGCAGATCACGAAAAAGCGGTTGGTGTCGAGGGGCTTGCCGGGCCCGATCATCAGGTCCCACCAGCCCGGCTTGGGCTTGGCGGCGCGGCTCTCCTCTTCCGTGCGGAAACCGGCGGCATGGGCGTCGCCGCTGAGGGCGTGACAGATGAAAACGGCGTTGTCCCGGGCGGGGGCGAGCGTGCCGTACGTTTCATAGGCCACCTCGATCTCGGGCAGGACGCCCCCGCCCTCCAGGCGGAAGCCGGGCGCGGGAATGTTCAGCTTGAGTTGCCGGGTCTGGACGATCCCCACGGAGCGGCTGTGATCGTATGGTTTTTCAACGGGCATAAACCGAAACTATCCATCCGGACGGGGTAAAAGTCAAGGCGCGACTCTCCCCAACGCGCTCCGTCGTGCGGCGGCTTCGACTTGCGCCCGGACCTGTTTTCTGGCAGTTTAAACGCATGAATGCCGCCGTGTGTGCAGCTGTTTTCGGAGCCTCCTTCGCCGCCGGACTGTCCGGCGCACTCATGCCGGGGCCCGTGTTGACGGCCACGGTGGCGCAGACGCTGCGGCGCGGACGGTGGGCGGGCTCGTTGATTGTGCTGGGCCATGCCTTTCCCGAACTGGCGATATTGGGCTTGCTGCTGGCGGGGGGCGACCGGATCCTGAGCCGGCCGATCGTGCTGGGCGCGGTGGGCGTGCTGGGCGGGCTGTGTCTGCTGGCGATGGGGATCGACATTCTGCGCCATCGCAAGCAGGCCATCCAGGCGACCGAGCAGACCCTGTCGGAGGCTGGAGGCCAGGCGGCGCCCCTGCGTCATCCCGTGTTTGACGGCATTGTGCTGAGCCTGACCAATCCCTACTGGCTGCTCTGGTGGGCCACGCTGGGGCTGGGAATGGCGGGGCAGGCATTGGACAGTCTGGGCCTGGCGGGGCTGGTTGTTTTTTTCATCGGCCACATTGCGGCGGATTATGTCTGGTACACCGGCGTCTCGTTCGCGGTGGCCGCCGGGCGCCGGGTGTTGCCGCCCGCCTTTTTCCAGGGATTGTTCACCGTCTGCGGCGTGGCCATGCTGCTGCTGGCCGCCAAATTCCTGCGGGATGGCGTTCTGCGATTCTTGTGACCAGGGCGGTTTGTCGGAGGGCCCCGCTCCGTCGGGGCCCCATGGCGGTTGACCTATTTCTCCACGCGATTCAGTTCCGCGGAACGGTCCCGGGCCAAATCGGCGCCGTCAAAGGCCGCGCTGTCCGGGGGCAGGATGAGCGTCAGCCGGTCGTGGCGGGTGTCCACGCGAAGCAGGCCGTGTTCCAGTTCGAATGACAGGACATGGCCGCCGCCGGACAGGTTGTCGGCGATGAAGTGCATGTGAAATCCGGGCACATTGACGCCCCGGACGAAGGGCGGGGAGCGGAATCCGATCAGGACGCCGCGCACGTTCTCCAGGTCGAACACCGGCTGGGTCTTGGTCACCTCCGCGAGGGGCGGATACGGTTTCGTCTGGGCCGGCACGCTGCGCACCCGGACACGGGCGAATTCGCCGCTCAGATGGAACGCACAAAAACGGTTGGGGTGGGGCGCCAGCGCATCGATCGCCGCCTCCAGGCCGGGCGCGTCGAGCCGGTTCGCGAGCGGCCGTTCGGCGTCGGCTTCGAACCAGGTGACGCAGGCGAACGGCGTGCGTTCGGTCAGCGCGGGGCTGCGGATGGAGCCATCGGCCCGGGCCTGGTAGAAGGCGCCGTTCACGAGGATCATTTCGCCATCGAGCGCCTCGAAGGTGCCGATGCCGAAGTCGCCCTGCGCGCGCAACTCGGTCAGCGTCAGATGCCCGTCGTAGACGCCGGCGAGCAGGGCGTCGATCGTGGCGACCTGCGTGAGGGTGTCCCGGGAGGGCGTGGCGCAGCCGGCCAGGGCCAGCAGGGCGGCAAAAAAAACAGTCCGAACCAAAGGTATTCTCTTGACATTCATGGCGGGTATGCTACCTTTTTCCCCCGCTCATTTCAACACGAGAAAGACGAGGACGATATGCCGTTCAATGCCGCGGATTTGCGAAAAGGGTTGAAGATCGAAGTCGACGGCCAACCCTTCATCATCACCGAGTTCAGTTTCTACAAGCCCGGCAAAGGCGCCGCCATCTACAACTGCCGGATCAAGCATATGGTCACCGGCGACACGCAGCTCAAGGCCTACCGGTCCAACGACGTGATCGACAAGCCCGAGCTGGACGAGAAGAACGTCACCTATTCCTATACGAAGGACGACCAGTACATCTTCACGGACGAGAACTACGAGGAAATTCACGTGCCGGCCGCCATTCTGGGCGACAAGCGGTTTTTTCTGCAGGACAACATCGAGTGCAATGTCCTGTTTCACCGCGGCCAGCCGATCGACATCACGCTGCCCAACTTCGTGATCAAGCAGGTCATCGAGACGGAACCGGGCGCCCGCGGCAACACGGCCACCAATGTGCAGAAACCCGCCAAGATCGAGGGCGGCTTCGAGATCGCGGTGCCGTTGTTCGTGAATCAGGGCGAAAGGATCAAGATCGACACCCGCACCGGCACCTTTGTGGAACGTGTGCTGAAATAATGGCCGGGAACCCCGAGACGGGCGAGCGGGGCCGTCTGGCCGCCAAGCGGCCGGCGCTGGAAATCCGCGCCCGCCTGTTGGCTTCCATCCGCTCGTTTTTCAGTTCCCGCGGTTTCCTGGAAGTCGAGACTCCGGTCCGTGTCCACACGCCCGCCCTGGAACTGCACATCGACGCCGAGCCGTCGGGATCCGCCTGGCTGCGCACCTCCCCGGAACTGCACATGAAGCGGCTCCTGGCGGCGGGTTACGAGCGGCTGTTCCAGATCGGTCCCTGTTTCCGGGCGGGCGAGCGGGGGCGCCTGCATCATCCCGAATACACCATGCTGGAATGGTATCGCGCGGCGAGCGACAACCACGCCATTCTTGCGGACGCCCGGGCGTTGATGTGCCAGGCGGTTCAAGACGTGCTGGGTGGCGGGGTCATTCCGGCGGCATCCGGGCCGGTGACGGTGGACGGCGAATGGGCGGAGTGGACGGTGTCGGAAGCGTTTTCACGCCTGGCGGGGTGGGATCCGGTGGTGCATTTTGACGCGGACCGGTTCGATTTGGACTTGATGCGGCGGGTGGAACCGGCCATGCCCGCGGACCGGCCGTGCGTGTTGTCGGGCTATCCGGCGGCGGCGGCGGCGCTGGCGCGGCTGGATCCGGCGGATCCGCGGGTGGCGGAGCGATGGGAACTGTATGCGGGCGGCGTGGAACTGGCGAATGCCTACACCGAGCTGACGGATGCGGCGGAGCAGGAGGCGCGGTTCCGGGCATGCGCGGAAGCGCGGCGGAAGCTGGGCAAGCCGGTGTATCCGGTGGATGAGGATTTTCTGAAGGCGTTGCGGGCGGGGATGCCGCCGTGCGGGGGTGTGGCGCTGGGGGTGGATCGGCTGGCGATGCTGCTGGCCGGGGCGGATTCGCTGGATGCCGTTATGGCGTTCCGGTGAGGCCGGCGCGGGGGTTGAAGGCCTTCCTGGGGCGGGTCATTTCCACCCGATCGCGCAGGGCCGTGAGGAATTCGGGGATGCCGTCTCGGGTGAGGGCCGAAACCTTGACCGGCCTGGTGCGGGTTTTGCGTTTGAATTTTTTCAGATTCTCCGCCGCCTCCGGCCTATCCATCTTGTTGGCCACCACCAGGGACGGCCGTTCGGCCAGTTCCGCCTTGTACAGCTTGAGTTCCTTCAGGATGAGCCGGTAGTCGTCCACGGGATCGCGGCCTTCGGAGCCGGCCATATCCACCACCAACACCAGCACCCCGGCGCGTTCGATGTGCCGGAGGAAGTCGATGCCCAGCCCCAGGCCGAGATGGGCGCCTTCGATGAGGCCGGGCACGTCGGCCACCTTGATTTTGGCGTAGTCGTCATACACCACGGTGCCCACGATGGGATTCAGGGTGGTGAAGGGATACGCCGCGATTTTGGGATGCGCATGGCTGATGGCGGTCAGAAGCGAGGATTTGCCGGCGTTGGGGAAACCGACCAATCCGGCATCGGCCGCGAGCTTGAGCTCCAGGCGAAGCGTTTTTTCCTCGCCCGCGACGCCGTCCGTATGCTCGCGGGGCGCGCGGTTGGTGTTGCTCATCCAGTGGACGTTGCCGAGGCCGCCGTCGCCGCCCCTGGCCACGAGGAGGGTTTCGCCGGGGACCAGAAGATCCGCCAGCAGGGTATCGGTTTCGAAGTCCCAGACTTCCGTGCCGCAGGGCACGGGGATGATGCGGTCCGCGCCGCCGCGGCCGTACATTTTCGCGCCTTTGCCGTCGCCCCCGAAATCGGCTTTCTGGTGGGGCTGGTAATAGAGGGGGAGGAGGGAATCCACGTCCGCCGAGGCCTGAAGGATGACATTGCCGCCGCGGCCGCCGTCGCCGCCGTCGGGCCCGCCCAAGGGGATATATTTTTCGCGCCGGAAGCTGGTGCAGCCGTTTCCGCCGTCACCGCCGCGCACGTAAATCTTCACATGGTCGATGAACTTGTGGACTTTCAAAGCGGGGGGATCACGCTTTTGCCGCCACCACGCTGATGCGGCTGCCGCCGGTCTTCTCGAACTTGACGGTGCCGTCCACCAGCGCGAAGATCGTATCGTCCTTGCCGCGCTTGGTGTTGACGGCGGAACGAAACTTGGTGCCGCGCTGGCGCACGAGGATGCTGCCGGCGGTCACGCTCTGACCGTCAAAACACTTCACGCCGAGACGTTTGGAATTGCTGTCCCGTCCGTTTCTTCCACTTCCGCTTGCCGTTGCCATGGGGGGTGCCTTTTTTTTGGGATTCCGCGGTTACGCCAGTTCGGCGATCTTGACCACGGACAGGTTTTGCCGGTGGCCGACCTTGCGGGAGTAGCCTTTCCGGCGTTTTTTCTTGAAGGACACAACCTTGTCGCCGAGCACCTGGTCCACGACCTCGGCCTTGATCGAGACGCCGTTCAGTTCGGGAGCCCCGATTTTGAGGGCGGCGCCGTCGTGCAGGGCCAGCACGTTGACGAATTCGAATGTTTTGCCCTTTTCCGCCTGCACGAGTTCAACTGTCAGGGTGTCACCCTTTTTCACCAAGTACTGCTTGCCGCCCGTCTGGATGACCGCATACGCTTCCATGGAATCACCTGCCGCCTTATTTGATTTACGAATAGAACGGGAAAATATAGAGGCTCAGGCCGGAAATGTCAACACCGGAATTCACCGGAATTCACGAGGGACAACGCGGCCTTGAACGGGGCGTTCGATTGGCGTAGTCTATCCCCCATGATCACATGGTTCATGCAAAGCCATCACGTGTTCCAGGCGTTATTGGCGGGCTTGTTCACCTGGGGCGTGACGGCGGCCGGCGCATCATCGGTTTTCTTTTTCAAGCGGGTTCCGCAAGGCGCATTGAATGCGATGCTGGGCTTTGCCGCGGGCGTCATGATCGCCGCGAGCTACTGGTCGCTGCTGGCCCCGGCGATCGCGCTGGCCGCGGAGACGGGCGGGCGGCCATGGGTGGCGCCGCTGATCGGCTTCCTGGCGGGCGGCGCCTTTTTGTGGGGCGTCGATAAAGTGCTGCCGCATCTGCACCCCGGGCTGGAGATGAAGCAGGCGGAGGGGATCAAGACGCAATGGCAGCGCAGCGTTCTGCTGGTGCTGGCGATCACGCTGCACAACATTCCGGAGGGCATGGCGGTTGGCGTGGCCTTCGGCGCGCTGGGGCAGGGGGTCGAGTCGGCGACGCTGGGCGGCGCGGTGGCGTTGGCGATCGGGCTTGGGCTGCAGAATTTTCCGGAAGGGATCGCCGTGGCGGTGCCGTTGCGGCGGGAGGGCATATCGAGACGGAAATGTTTCTGGTTCGGCCAGTTGTCGGCGGTGGTGGAACCGATCGGCGCGGTGCTGGCCGCGGCGCTGGTGATGGTGATGCGGCCGGTTCTGCCGTATGCCCTGGCCTTCGCGGCCGGCGCGATGATTTATGTGGTGGTCGAAGAGCTGATTCCGGAGGCCCAGCGCAACAACGACACGGACACGGCGACCGTGGGCGCCATGATCGGCTTCGCCCTGATGATGACGCTGGACGTCGCGCTGGGGTGATGTTTGCGGTTGCGGGGCGGGCGCGATTGCGGTAGGGTGCGCACTTATTTCAAACCAGGAGCGACATGAAGAAACTGAAGGTCGGCGTGGTGGGAATGGGCGCGATCGGATCGGTTCACGCGGACGCCTACAAGGCGAACGCGGCGGCGGCCGATCTGGTCGCGGTCTGCGACGTGGATGCGGCGCGGCTGGAGGCGAAGGCCGGGAACCTGGGCGTGGCGGGCCGGTACACGGATTATCGCGAGCTGCTCAAGAGCGACGTGGACGCCGTCAGCGTCTGCGTGGGCAACACCCTGCACAAGGAAGTCACGATCGCCGCATTCAAGGCGGGAAAACATGTCCTGGTCGAGAAGCCCATGGCCATGAATGCCCGGGAAGCCGCCCGGATGGTGGAAGCCGGCAAGGCCAGCGGCAAGGTGCTCCAGGTCGGCATGGTCCGGCGCCAGGCGACCGATGCCCAGGTCGTGCGCGAGCGGATCGAAAAAGGCGACTTCGGCGACATCTATCACATGCGGGCGGTGTTGATCCGGCGGCGCGGCATTCCCGGACTCGGCGGCTGGTTTACCACCAAGGCGCAGTCGGGCGGCGGGCCCCTGATCGACATCGGCGTGCATTGGTTCGACGCGGCCATGTATATCAGCGGCCACTGGAACCCCACCTCGGTCAGCGCCATCACCTATGCCAAGTTCGGCAAGGACATGAAGAACTACCGGTACGTCGGCATGTGGGCCGGTCCGCCCAAGTATGACGGCGTGTGCGACGTGGAAGACTACGCCGCCGGCCTTGTGCGGTTCGGCGCCAAGGCCACCATGAGCTTCGAAATCGCCTGGGCGGCTAACCTGGAGGAGACCGCCTACATCGACATCCTGGGCACCAAGGCGGGCGCTCGGGTGTTCGACGACAAGCCGCTGAAGATTCTGACGGAGCAGGGCGGTCACATCGCGGATGTCATGCCGCACGTCGCGGATCGGGGCCATGTGTTCCACAACCAGGCGAAGGCGTTTCTCGCGGCATGCCGCGGCGAATGCCCGCCGTTCGCCACGGGCGAGCAGGGCCTGACCAACATGAAACTGATCGACGCGGTTTACAAGTCCGGCGAAACCGGCAAGGAAGTCGCGATCAAGTAGACGCATCGCCGCCGCCGCCGGTCTCGGACCGGCGCGCGGCTTTGTACAGGGCCGCCCCCAGCGCGAGCACCATGACGACCATGGCGCCGGCCAGGGCGGCCTTTTTATTGAACCGAAAACCGGTCGCGCCTTTCGCCCGATCGGGATTCGCGCGCGCGGGGCCGAGGTCGGGCAATCGGACGGCCGCCAGCCCGCGGTCCAGGGCGGTTTGGATGAGGGTGACGTCGAACTCCGGTTTTTTCGACTCGGCATTCCCAAAGTAGAGCCGGCAGGCGGAATCGGGCCGACTGAAATAGAGGACCTGATATTCCGGGCCTTTCAACGTGACGCCGGTGATGTCCAGGGCGGGGTTGTCGCCGTTTTCGATTTCCAACTCGTACACCGGCCCCCGGTTTTCGGGAAAGCCGATCTCCGTGGAGTCCTGAACCAGCGACCGGAACGAGAAACTGGTCAGCGTGCCCCGCGCCAGCTCGCGCCGGGGCGGCGCCGGAACGGGCGCGCCGGGATCGAGCGCGTACAGGATGAAGCGCCTCGAAAAGTTGCGGGATTGGGTGAGCAGGCGGAGCGAGGTGACGGGCGACCGGCGGGCGTCGAACCGAACCGTCGTTTTTTTTGTTTGGTCGTCCGCGGGCGCGATCGCCAGGTTGGTGACGGCAACCGGGATCAGGCGGGTTCTGGAAACCGATTCCCGGACGAGGGTTCGGCCGAACTCGATCCGGTCGATCCGGAAATCCCGGTTGAGAATGGTGGCACTGCGGTCCGTGTATTGGACCTGCCCCGTTTCGGCGCCGCCCAGAAAGCGGCTCAGCTCGGAAACGGGCGAGGTTTTCGTGTCCGTGACGTCGTGGATGATGACTTTGTAAAGCTGGTGGTGAGCCTCCCGGAAGGGCACTTCCAGCCGAGCGGCGTCCATGAAGCGGGAGGCGTCGAAGATGACGGCGGACTCGGCCAGCGTTTGCCACGTTTTACCGTCGGCGCTGCCCAGCACGGTGACCGCTTTTTCGAAGTTGCGCAGGGGCGTGCGGATGACCAGAAAGCCCGGCGGGGGATCGTTGGAATTCCGGTCGTACACGACTTCGACGCTGTTTTGTTCGGCGTTATCGTTGAAGGCGATCCGGCGGAGCGACACCGGTTGGCGGCTCGTGTCGGTGGTGAGTTCGGTCCGCTGGGTGATGAGATAGGGCACGGACTGGTTTTGGGGATCGGCGATGCGGATATCGGCGAGGGAGAGCTGGGTGGCTTCGAAAATGTCCGCCGACAGCCGCACGGCCACGAGTTCCTCGTGGTCGGGGCCCGCGGGCAGATCGACCATCGAACGATAGCGGGGCAGGTCGACGGGCACCGCCGCGCAGACGGCGGCCAGGAGAGAGGGGAGCAGGCAGAGTGGGTTCAGGTGGCGCATGGGAGGCTCCGGATGGGAATTTCAGATTTCAAATTTCAGACGAGAACCGGTCCTTGTTTTTCAGGTAGAGGAACGAGGCCAGCAGGAGGACGACCCCGAGCGCCATGAAGGCGATCACGCGATAGATGGCCTCCAGGCGGGAAAGGTCGACGAGGAAGATTTTCCAGACGACCACGGCAAAGAGCGCCAACCCGACGAGGCGGAGCGAAAGAACCTTGTTGCGCATGCCGCCCAGAAGAACGGCGAAGGCGTACGCGGCCCAGAGCAGGGAGATGCCGCCGCCGTGGAATTTCGGAAGAAAGGCGTGAAGCGCGGCGCCGAGTTCCAGCGTCAGGTAAACGAGCAGCACGGCGAGGGTGAGCCAGCCGGCGGAAAGGCCGATCGGACGCGTGTCTTCCGCGGGGCGCAACAGGCGGAAGGTGGTCAGGGCGAAGCCGATAATCAGGCCGAAGTCCAGAAGCCGGACCAGCACATAACCGGGCCGATAGGGAACCCCGTAGCGGAAGGGATCGAGATCGGGCTGCCAGGCGGGGAAGTCGTAGGACAGCAGTTTCACCAGAATCGCCACGGTCAACAGGCCCCAGAGCGCGCCCAGAATCACGGCGCCGAGTGCGCGACGATAGGCCAGGAGGACGAATCCGAGCCCCGCCCAGACGAGGGTCAGGCCGGGCCGGACAAGAGGTTCGTAGAGGCAGGAAAAGCACTTGTGCATTTCAAGGTTCAGGTAGAGGAAGAGCATGCCATACATGAACACGAGGGCGGTGGCGGAGAGCCAGGACGAGGCGGACCGGGCGGGTTCGGGCCGGGCTTGGGCGGGGGCGGCGGTTTCGTTCTTGAGCAGGCGCCAGGCGCCGGCCAGCGAGAGTACCGGCATGCCGAACTGGAGTAGGCGGGGCCCGAGGATGGCGAGGTAGGCGCGGAAGTTTTCGGGAGGCGGGATGTTGTGGAAACGAACGACCATGTCATAGAAGCAGACCCGGCCGATGACGACCATGTAGAGCAGGGAGGAGAGCAGGCGAAGGATGGGGCTTTGGAGTTTCAGGCCCATCCAGAGCAGCACGAGCGCTTCCATGGCCCAGGTGACGGTGAGCCAGCCTTTGCTGAGCAGGAGCGGGAGCGTGATGGAGAGGAAGATGGCGCCGAGTCCCAGGAAGACGGTTTCGAGGGGCTTGTCCGTGGAACGGGTGAATTGAAGGGCATAGACATGGACGATGTAGTAGACGCACAAGCCCAGCGCGAGCCAGGCGGCGTTTTCGTGCAGGCCCGGCCAGGTGGTGAGAATGGTCCAGTAGCCGAAGGCGAAAAAAACCGTGGCGGCCAGAAGCAGGCCGATCAGTTCGAGCAGGGAGGAGCGGGTGCGGGTGGCCACGTTATAGATGAATACGGCCGTGGAGAAGAGGAGGAAGAAGGCGGCCAGGAACGGCATGACGAGGGAGAAATCGTCCGGCACGAAGTCGCGCCCGAGCGACACGCCGACCAGCACGGAGTGGCAGAGGAACGCCAGCCAGACCAGGACCGGCCATTGCCGCTTCCAGGAGACGCCGAGCATGCCGAGGCCGAGGAGCAGCAGGTAACCGTAGAGCACCGGGAAATTCTTGACGCCGGTGCTCAGGAGGACGGGGGTGAGATAGCCGCCCAACATGCCGAGCAGGGCGATGAGAAGGGATTTGAAGCGCACCGCGAGTACACCGGAGGTGAAGGTCACGAGCAGCATGCCGCCGAAGGCCGCGGGCAGGGGGATCATTTTAAACAGGCTGCCGGCCGCGAACATGCTGAAATAGAGGACGGCAATGCCGCCGCCCGCCAGGCCCTGGCCCAGCAGGTGGTAGCGTTTGCCGAACAGATGGAGTCCGCCGGCCACCATGGCGGCGCCCGCGATCACGCTCATGGCCACGCGGCCCTGCGGTCCCAGGTAGCCATGATCGATCGAGTATTTGATGAAGAACCCGACGCCGACCACGAGGATCAGCACGCCGATTCGCATCAGCCAGTTGGTGGCGATGGCGAATTCGATGGAGACATCCTTGCGGCGGAACTCCTCGCCCACGATGAGCCAGTTCCACGCCTTGCGCAGGAGTTGGATCGCGGCGGATTCGACAGGCGGAGACACGGGGATGGGGGGACGGATGGGGGGACGCGGAGACGCGGGGATGGGAGGACGCGGAGACGCGGGGATGGGGGGTGGAGGGGGAGCCGCGATGACCGGGGGTGGCAGAACGGGTTGTCCGCGCAGGGCGTTGATTTCCCGGCGCATGTCGCGGAGTTCGGTCAGCACATTGCCTTGAAAGGCGCGCATGGATTTCTCGAAATCCCCGGCCGGCGGCAGGGGTGTGGGGCGCGTTGGATCGGATTCATCCTGCCGGTTGCGAATGGAATAGAGGAGGATCAGCGCCCAGATGGGGAATCCGAGAAACAGAAAAAACGCCAGCAAGCCGAAAAAGAAGATGAGGAATTCCTCGTGCATGTCGGCCTCCATTCAACGATCAGACCGGAGCGCAGAATGTGTACACTTCGATTATTGTTTGTTAAACAGACAACGGGGTCAAGAAGGAAAACGCGATCAGGAGGAACGCGCGATCGGCTCCTCGGTGTGTCAGCCCGCTGGACGGAGCGCCATAATTTGTTATTCTTCACACGATCACGATTCAACAAAAAAGGAACATGCCATGCCCGCCAAGCCGATCCTCAATCCGCTCGCCCCCGCGCCCGCGCCTCTCCAGCACCGCGTCCTGCCGCCCGTCGCGCCCGTTCCGGCGGTGGTGGCGCCCAACGTGCTTCAGGAGAAGGCCCTGTCGGTCACCAAGGAGATCCGGGAAAAGCTGGTCATCCTGAACGTGGCGTTCATCAGCGTGGTCAGGTTGCTCGGGCAGGTGCGTGACGAGAAGCTCTACGCGCCACTCGGTTATGACACCATCAAGGCGTATGCCGAAGCGCTTCTGGGAATCAAACAAACCGTTCTGGATATGTATCTCCGGGTGTTCGACGGGTTCCGCAAAAGTCATCCCGACTTGCTCGAGCCCGGGGCCACGGTCAAGATCGCCGATCTTACCGACGCCAACGACCTGCTCTGGATCGAAGAGGAACTGGCGCGGGAAAGCCTGCCCTCGAACAAAAAAGCCGCCCTGCAAGGCCTGCAGAAGAAAGCGCTCGACGGCACGCTGCTCCGTGACGAAGTACGCGCCTTCAAGGCGCGCGGGAACAACAAGATCGCGGACGGGAATCGGACATTCCTGTCGAAACTGCGTCAACTGCGCGAATCCGGCGTTAAACTGGCCGGATTGCCTGATGGCGTACTCGATCACCTCAATGCCGCCATCGAGATTCTTCAAGGCACCGTGGCGGAAGCCAGGAAGAAGAACGGGAAAAAGGGGAAAAAAGGGTAGGCAAGAGGATTTTAAACATGCGATAACCCGTTGCCGCGCAACAAATTACAACCAAAAACGGCCGGCCGGAGTTGCAGTTTTTCACAAGGAATACTTGAGCACGGGTTGGAAGGGGAGTATAAATCGAAATATTATACGCGGGGATTCCACGGAATCAGGAAACAAGGCAATGACAGACAAAGGATTTACGGCTTACGGCACGGTGGTCAAGTCGGACGAGCATCGGGGCACCGCCATGCTGCGGGCGAAGGACGGCGAGACCTATTTCGTCATCTGCTCCAAGGGGTATGTGCTGAGCGTCAACATCCGCACGCAGGAGGTGAAGCAGGCGCTTTACCCGGAGCGGTATCAGGACGGGTCGCCCTTCGCCGCGCTGGCCTCCAGCGCCGGCCTTTTCTACACGGGCGCGGGCAAGATGTTCATGGAATACGACCCGGTCGCGAACGCCTTCACCTATTACTCCAAAGAGTGGCCGACCGAGCTGAACGTGGGATTCCGGATGGCCGAGTCGGCCGACGGCCGCATTCTCATCGCCTCGCATCCCACCTGCCGCCTGTCGGCCTTCGATCCCAGGACCCGCCACATGACCGATTACGGACGCATGGACGGGCAGGAAAAATACATCGCCTACATCGTGGAGGATGCCCAGGGCTGGATCTACATGGGCATCGGCACGGAGCGCCGGAACATGGTGGCGTTCCATCCGGAAACCGGGGAGCGGCGTCAATTTCTGGCCGAGGCGGACCGGGTGCGGGGGTGCGGCTATTTCCACAAGGGGCAGGACGGCCAGGTGTACGGCCATGCGCAGGATGATCTCCACCCGAGCAAAGGGACATTCGAGTGGAAGCGTTACCTGGGGGGCGAGGGGAAGTCTGTTCCCGAATCGGAGGTTTCGCCGCTGGCCCGTTATTATGGCGGGTTTGGGTATAGTTGGGGCGTGAACAGTCCGGGAACGGATCCCGGGTTGGTCAAGAAGCTGGATCTCAAGGAGCACGAGCTGGTCTATACGCATCCGGAAACCGGGCGCGAGATTTCGATGCGGCTCGATTACTTCTCCTACGGCGCGGGGCTCAGCCGGATGGTCGCCGGACCGGACGGCAAGCTGTACGGTTGCTCCAGCCATCCCTGCCATTTCTACAGTTTCGACCCGGTGCTCAAGCAGGTGACCGATCACGGCAACCTGCGCCACATCAACTGTTATGCGGTGCAGGGCTCCGTCATCGCCGGTGCGAGCTATGTGGGCGGCTATATCCTTCATTTCGACACCCGCCAACCCATCACGCGGTTTCCCGAGCCCGGGCTCAATCCGCGGGTGGTCGGCAACCACGAGGAGATTTACCGGCCGCGGTCGTCCGCGGCCCATCCGGACGGGAAACGGATGGTGTTCGGCGGATTCGCCGGCTATGGGGCGGTGGGCGGCGGACTCTGCGTGTACAACGTGGAGACCCACGAACAGGTGGTGATCCCAAACGAGGAACTGGTTCCGACCCAGAGCACCGTGGGCATGCGCTTCCTGAAAAACTGCGACCTGCTTTGCGCGAACAGCATCGAAACGCCCGGTGGCGGGGCGCCGAAAACGAGCGAGGCGGAGTTGTTCCGGTTCGACCTGGAAAAACGGAAGCTCGTCTATAGGGCCGTGCCCGTGCCCGGCGCGCGGGAAATCTCGGTGTTCGAGCTCGACGACGCCGGCCTGGTGCACGGCATCACGTCGGATTCCATCTATGTCAGCGCCTCGAGCTCCCGGTTTATCGGCGCCGCCAATGCCGTCTATTTCGTGTTCGATCCGGAAACGCGCAAAACCTTGCATGTGCGCAAGCTCGACGATCACGGACTTCCCCTTCTGGGCGGTATGCTCAAAGGCGCGGACGGCATGATCTACGGCATCATGAGCCAGGCGATTTACCGTATCGACCCGGCGAAACGCGCCTTCGAGGTGCTGACCGTCCCGCCGGACGAAATCGGCTCGGGCGCAGCCATTCTCGATGGCGTGCTGTATTTCGGCATCGGCGCCGACCTGTGGAGCTGGAAACTTCCGGCCTGAAGAAGATGAG
>CAZSUH010000074.1:0-14734 GCA_964609905.1 uncultured Verrucomicrobiota bacterium | reverse complement strand
TGGTCTAAAGCATCGGTCTTGAAAACCGACGCGCCGCAAGGCGCCGTGGGTTCGAATCCCACCCCTTCCGCCATGCGCGGCGAAAGCGGCGAAGGGCTCTTCCATCGAAAAAACACCATGATCAAAGCATGCGATCTCGAAAACGGCTCCGTGGTCCGTCTCAACGGCATCCCGCACATAGCCGACCACATCCAGGTCCAGACCCCCTCGGCGCGCGGCGCGGCCACCCTCTACAAGGTCCGCTTCCGCAACATGCAGAGCCGCGCCAAGCTGGACAAGGTCTTCCGCGGCGACGACCCACTCGAGGGCTGCGACGTGGAAAGGCGCAAGCTTCAATTTCTTTACGCCAAGGATGATCGCTTCGAGTTCATGGACGTGGCGGACTACAACCAGTATTCCTTTTCACGCGAGGAAATCGCCGACGCCGTGCCCTACCTCGTGGAAAACAGGGAAGACATCAATGCCCTGGTCTCCGACGGCAAAGCCCTCGGCATCGAACTGCCCCCCGTGGTGGAATTGGACGTGGTGGCATGCGATCCGTCGATCAAAGGCGCCTCCGCCACGGCCCGCACCAAGCCCGCCACATTGTCCACCGGCCTGGTCATTCAGGTGCCGGAATACATGGCCGCCGGAGAACGCGTTCGCGTGGATACCCGGACTGGCAAATTCATGTCAAGAGCCTGACCTCCGTTTGCCCAGATCAAGCGGACGCCGGGTTGGACTTTTCCTGAAGCAACACGTTGCCCGCGTCCAGCAGCGCCCGGATGCTGGCTTCCACAATGTCCGTGGACAACCCCCGCCCGTTGTAGACGCGGTCACCGCACCGGACTTTGATCGTGGCTTCGCCCTGGGCATCCTCGCCCCCCGTCACCGCACTCAGCGAGAAGGATTCGAGCTTCAGTTCCAGCCCCAGCATCTCCTCGATGGCTTTGAAGGAAGCATCGATCGGGCCGTCTCCGATCGCGACATGCTCCTTCAGGGCGCCGTTTTGCGATAACCGGACCGTGCTCGTGGCCGTGATCGTATTGCCGGAATGAACGACAAACCGATCCAGTTTGATCCGCTCCGGAACCGATTGGCCCTGGACCTGACGGCCAAGGGCTTCGAGATCGGCGTCGGAGACGGCTTTTTTGCGGTCCGCCAGCTCTTTGAACTGGGTGAAGAGCGCCCGAATCGCGTCATCCGAAAAGACGAATCCCAGTTCGGCCATCCGCGTTTCAAAGGCATGGCGGCCGGAATGCTTGCCGAGCACCATGCGGTTTTTGGGCAACCCGATGGATTCGGGCGTCATGATCTCGTAGGTGCCGGAATGGGCCATCATGCCGTGCTGATGAATGCCGGCCTCATGGGCGAAGGCGTTTTCGCCCACGATGGCCTTGTTCGCCTGCACCTTCGACCCGGTGGCGGCCACCACGCACCGGCTGGCGTTGTAGATCCGGCTGGTGTCGATGGCACAGGCGATTCCGGCGAAATAGTCCGGCCGGGTGCGAATGGCCATCACCACTTCCTCGAGTGCCGCGTTCCCGGCCCGTTCGCCGATTCCGTTGATCGTGCATTCCGCCTGATCCGCGCCGGCCTTGACCGCCGCGAGGGTATTGGCCACCGCCAGCCCGAGGTCGTTATGGCAATGCACGGCAATCCGCGCATCCCGCACATTGGGCACGTGGTTCAGAATGCCCGAAATGAAGGCGGCGAACGACTCCGGCATGGCATACCCGACCGTGTCCGGAATGTTGACCACCTGCGCGCCGGCGCGAATCACGCCTTCCACCACCCGGTAGACGAAGTCCGGTTCGCTGCGCGTGCAATCCTCCAGTGAAAACTGGACTTCCGGGCAGAGATTCCGGGCATACTTGACCATGCTCACCGCCTGCTCGTAAACCGCCTCCGGGGTCATCCGGAGTTTGTGCTGCATGTGCAGCGGCGAGGTGGCGAGGAAGGTGTGAATCCGGGGCCGCATGGCGTCCCGGACCGCGTCCCAGGCCGCGTCGATGTCCTGCGGCAACGCCCGGGCCAGACTGGCCACGGAGCCGTTTTTCACCACGCGAGAGATCGCCCGGACCGACTCGAAGTCGCCCGGCGACGCCACCGCGAACCCGGCTTCGATGACGTCCACGCCGAGAAGTTCGAGTTGCTCGGCCACGAGCAGTTTTTCCTTCAAGTTCATGCTGCACCCGGGAGACTGCTCGCCGTCCCGCAGGGTGGTGTCGAAAATCGCGAGCCGCCGGGCGCCGGTTGGCGTTGGATTCGCATGCATGGTCTGTCACTCCTTCGTGATCCGTCGATGAAACAAAAAAACCCGCCTCGGTCACCTGCCAAGGTCGGGAGTACAGTCATTGGGGTTCGAAGAAAAACCGATTCGCGACTGATTCTCCCGGGGCTGCCGCACAGGCTCAGCAGCCCCTATCGCAGGATCAGCCACGCCCGGGAAATCGGGAAAAAGCTCACCGCCACGCCGGAACCGGCGCTCTGCCTCTCCTTCTGCTTGATATCCCGTTTCATGATCAAGCATCCTACCGCAACGACCGGCCCGGATCAAGCACTTTTTGAAAACCAGTTTTAAAAGATTGAAGCGGTCCGTCCGCCCGCCTATACTAATCGACTATGACTGTTCCGTCCAGCCTGGAAGGCATTCTCCAGCGAACCGAGCTTTTCAAACCCGGCCAGGCCGCCGATGTGCTTCAAAAAAGCCTCCAGGCGGGGCGGGGCGTCACGGCCACGGTGGTCGCCGAAGGCATTGCCTCCGAACCCGAGTTCCTGGCCGCCCTGGCTCGCGTTCTCGGCCTGGAATACCGGGAACTGGACCCTGCCGCGATCGAGACGCCCGTGCTGGAGAAACTGCCCACCAAGGCCATTTTTCAGCACACCGTGCTCCCGGTGGCCATCGAAAACGGCGTTCTTCTCGTCGCCACCAGCGAACCGTTCCAGCCCGGCCTCACGGACGCCCTCCGCCTGGCCTCCGGGATGCGCATCAAGCTGCGGCTCGCCACCTCCGCCGACATCGCCCGCACCGCCAAGAAACGGTACGGGGTCGGCGCCGAGACCGTCGAACAGCTTGTGCAGGACAATCGCATCGAGGTGGATGACGACGCGGTCAAGTTCAAGACCGACGTCTCGGAGGACGACTCGGAGGCCTCGATCGTCAAGTTCGTCAACCAGATCGTCTGGGAGGCCTACCAGGAACGGGCCACGGATATTCACTTCGAGCCGATGGAGAACGAGTTGCGTATCCGTTACCGCATTGACGGCGTACTCCACCCCACCCCGCTGCCCCCCCAGCTCACCCGTTTCCAGGCGGCCATCCTCTCGCGCATCAAGGTGATGGCCAACATGGACATCGCCGAAAAACGCCTGCCCCAGGACGGCCGCATCGGCCTGCGCATCCGCGGCGAGGACATCGATATTCGCGTCTCCACCATGCCCACCGTCTACGGCGAAAGCGTGTCGCTCCGCCTGCTCCTGCGCGGCAAGCAGCATATCGGCCTGCCGGAACTGGGCTTCAACGCCCGTGACGGCGCGCTGATCGAAAAGATGATTCGCCGCCCCAACGGCATCCTGCTCGTCACCGGCCCCACCGGCTCGGGCAAATCCACCTCCCTCTACGCCTTTCTCCACGAAATCAACTCGGATGAGGACCGGATCATCACCGTGGAGGATCCGATCGAATACGAAATGGCCGGAATCAACCAGATCCACGTGCGCCAGGAGATCGGGCTCACCTTCGCGACGGCCCTGCGCCACATCCTGCGGCAGGATCCGGACATCATCATGGTGGGCGAAATCCGCGACTTCGAAACCGCCGAAATGGCCATCCGAGCCTCCCTCACCGGCCATCTGGTGCTCAGCACCCTCCATACGAACGACTCCGCCGGCGCCATTTCCCGCTTGGTCGACATGGGCGTGGAGCCCTTCCTCGTGGCCTCCTCCCTGGAGGGCATCATCGCCCAGCGCCTGGTCCGCCGCCTCTGCCCCGCCTGCCGGAAACCCGCCGCCGTGGACGAGGCGCTCGCGTCCGAACTCCAACTCGACGCCGCCGCGCGGCTCGCGGCCCGGATCTACCATGCCGGCGGCTGCGAAAAGTGCCGTTCCACGGGGTTCCGCGGACGCGTCGGCATCTTCGAGGTGCTCCCCGTGAACGATGCCATCGAGCCGCTTATCGTCTCCCGCACCGCCTCCTCGGTCATCAAACAGAAGGCCATCGCTCAGGGCATGAAGACCCTGCGCGAAGACGGCTGGAACAAGGTGCTCGGCGGCATCACCACGGTCGAAGAGGTGCTGCGCGTGACGGAGGAGACCGATTAACCGCCTATGCCGCGCTTTGCCTACATCGCCCGCACGAAATCCGGTGAGAAAACCGACGGGGTCATGGACGCCCCCGACCGCCGCGCCGTGCTGCTCAAGCTCCAAACCTCGGGCGCCGTCCCGATATCGGTGACAGAGATGACCGGGCCGGCGGCCGCCAGGGCGGGCAGGCCGGGGGACGCCGTCGCCCCCGCCGCGTCCTCGTGGAAACGCCGGTTTCACTTTACGCCGCCCGCTCGGAAAACGCGTTTCACCAGCGCCGAAATGCTGATGTTCACGCGCGAACTGGCCGACCTGCTGGCCTCGGGCATGAAACTGAGCCAGGGGCTTGCAACCCTGGCCCGCCGCGGCCGCGAGGGCGACGAACAGCCGCTCGTCGCCCTCGTACGCGATTCCATCAACCGCGGGCTCTCTCTTTCCGACGCGCTCGCGGAACACCCCGATTCGTTTCCCAAATTCTACATCTCCATGATCCAGGCCGGCGAAGCGAGCGGCACGCAGGCCGACGTGCTCCAGCGACTCGTCCGCCATTACGAACGCATGCAGGAGGTCAAGGAAAAGGTCGCCATGGCCCTGGTCTATCCGCTCATTGTGCTGCTCATGGGCGCCGGCACGCTGATCTTTTCCATGGTCTTCGTGATCCCCCGCTTCGCCGTCATTTTCCAGGAACTCGAGGGCACGCTCCCCCTGCCGACCCGGATTCTCATCGGATTCAGCACCCTGTGTAAAAACTACGGCCTGATCATCCTCGCGCTCGGCGTGATCGCCGGCATCCTGATCCGCCAGTACCTCGCCACGGAAAAAGGCCGCCTCGGGTGGCATCGGGCCCAGCTCCGGATCCCGGTCATCCGATCCATCGTCCAGGCCAGCGCCTTCGCCCAGTTCGCCCGCACGCTCAGCACGCTCCTCGCCAACGGCGTCCCCGTCCTCCAGTCCCTCTCCATCGTGGAACGCATCATCGGGAACGCCGTCCTCGCCCGGGAAATCCACAACGCCCGCGAACGCGTCACCGACGGCACCACCATCTCCAAACCCCTCGCCGCCGGCGGCGTGTTTCCCCCCATGATCACCGACATGCTGGCCGTGGGCGAGCAGACCGGCGATGTCGCGGGTTCCCTGCTCCACATCGCCAACCGCTACGAAAACGAACTGGACCGCAGCATCAAGGTTTTCACCAGCCTGCTGGAACCGATCATGATCGTCGTGATCGCGGCCCTGGTCGGTTTCGTGGCCATCAGCATGCTGCTGGCCGTGTTCGAGATGACCAGCGGGTTGGGCGCATGAACCGCCACGGGACGCTTGCCTCCCGCGGCAAACCGCTCTATACTATACCGCGTCAACCAAGTTGGAAGGAACGCTCCATGACAAAGTCCCAGACGATCCGACAACGGGCCGGTTTCACCCTCATCGAAATCATGCTGGTGGTGGTCATCATCGGCATCCTGGCGGCCGTCGCCGTGCCCAAGCTCGGCCAGAACCTCAAAAAAGCCCAGATCAGCGCCTCCCGCGGCACCATCAAGGCCCTCGACAGTTCCATCGACTCCTACATGCTCGATCACAGTGCCAAGCTTCCCGCCTCCCTGCAGGAACTGATCCCCTACCTCAAGAACGCCAAAACCGTGCCCAAGGACGGCTGGGGGAAGGATTTCTCCTACACGCCCAACCAATCGGACGGCTCTTATGAAATCCGCTCGGCCGGGCCCGACGAGGCCATGGGCACCGAGGATGACATCACCAACTAAATCCGGCTTCACGCTGGTTGAGGTGATGCTGGTGGTGCTGATAATCGGCTTCGTCGCCGCCATCGCAACTCCGTCGTTCGTCAACTCGATGAAAGGGCAGCGCCTCCGGCAGGCCACCCGCTCCGTCGTCGCCGTCGGCAAATACGCCCGCACCATGGCGGTGGCCGGCCAGCGGAGCATGAAACTCGTGTTCGCCGTCGGCGGCAACCGCCTGGCCATCGAAGAGGGACCCGTTCCCAAAACCGGCGCGGCTCCGATTGATACCCGCAACCAAGTGGCCGGCCTGACCAACGAGTCCGCCCTGGACATCCCGTCCATCATTCCGGCCCCGCCGCTTCCCGAACCAACGGAGCCGGAACCCGGACCCACCCTCATCCTGTCCCGGCAGTTCGAAGGAGTGACGATCGTCCGGGTCGCCCTCCGGGACGGACTCGCAGAGGAAGAAAAAGGCAACGCGACGATCCTCTACAAGTCCAACGGAACCTGCACCCCGTATGAGGTGACCCTGCGGGACGAGGACGAACGCGACGTGGTCATTACGGTCGATTTCCTCGGGGAGGCCACCCATGAGGAACTCTGACCGCCTGGGCCTGACCCTGCTCGAGGTGATGCTGGCCCTCGTCATCATCGGGCTGGGCGTGGCCGCGCTCTCCACCGCGACGTCCCGCTGCCTCGCGCTCGTCACCGCGTCCAAGAATTACCACCAGGCGCGGTATGCGCTGGAATTGGCGGAGTTGCGCTTTCCCCTCGTGGAACTGGACGATGAAATGCTCAACCAGGAGGTCGGCGAAACCGAAATTCTCCCCGGCTTCACCTTCACCCGCACGGCCGAAACGCCCGAGGCGTACGAGGAAACCGGCCTCTCCGTGATCCGCAGCCGGGTGTCTTGGACGGGTTACGGCAGCAACACCTTCGAGGAAACCGTGCGCTATCTCTATTACACCAACGATCTGGCGGAGGTGGAATTGCCATGAAAGCCACCCCCACCCGCTTCCAGCGCGCCGGCTTCACCCTCCTCGAAATGATCATCGCCGTCACGGTTCTGGCCACGGCCATGACCGTGATCGTGCTGACCTTCTCCAACATCTCCCGGGCCTGGCGCGACGGATCGACCGCCGCCGCCGGCCTCAATCACGCCGACGCCATCCTCGACCAGCTCTCGGCCGGTCTGCGCTCGGCTTATTTCAAAAAAAGCAGAGGCCCGTTGTCTTCCGTGTACGGCTTCTGGCTCGAGAACGACGGCAGCGGCCCGGACGCCCGCGACCGCATCAGCTGGGTCAAGACGGGTTCCGCCCTCATCGACCCCGAAGCCGCCGAAGCCGCCTCCCTCCACCGTCTTGTGTTCACCATCGAGGATGACGAACGGAACCGGCCCTGCGTCGCCGTCAAATCCTGGCGTCCATTCGGACAGAAGGAGGATTTCGATCCCGAAAAGGACACCCCCTTCTTTTACGTCTCGTCCGGCGTCCAGGGCTTCGACTGCGAAGTCTGCACCAATGCCGATGGTTTCGGCGAGTTCGATTGGGATGAGGAGTGGGAGGAAACCAACCGCATCCCCCCCTACGTCCATCTGACCCTGTACCTCAAACCCGGCCAGGAGGGGAACGAACCGCTCAAGGTCGAGCGGGTCGTCGCCATCCCCACCGCCCCGCTATCCTGGTGAGAGCGCCCGTGAACCCACCCCCCTTCCATCCGCCCCGCGCCCCCCGCCCCGCCCGTCCGGGGAGGCGGGGGCGCTCCGGCTCTGCCCTCATCGCCGCCATCTGGGTCATCGCCCTGCTGTCGCTGATGGTCGGCTCCTTCGCCTTCGAGATGAAGCTCGAATCCCGCATCGCCTCCTATTACCGCCAGCGCCTCAAAGCCGAACACCTGGCCCGATCCGGCATCGAAAAGGCCCGGTTTCTGCTCGATCTCAGCGCCAGGATCGATCCTGAAGATCCCAACGATCCGCATGCCGACAAGCCCTGGTTCGATCAGGCCGTGCGGCTGAAGAAAAGTCTGCCCGTCGAAAGGACCATCGACCCGCTCGGGGACGGGGAACTCATCCTGTCCATCGTGCCCGAACCCGCCCTGATCAACGTCAACGAGCTGAAATCCCTCCAGGACTGGGAACCGGTCTTCGACCTGGGCGGGGTGCCCGAGGATGCATGGCCCGCCCTCCTGGATGCCTTTCTCGACTGGATCGACCCTGACGACGTGTCCCACCCCGACGGGGCGGAAAGCGACGATTACTACCTGACCCTGGAGAAGCCCTATCGCGCTAAAAACGCCCCCCTCGACACCGTGGACGAACTTCTGCTGATCAAGGGGTTCACCAACACTTATTTGTATGGAGGCGCCCTGAATCCCCCGGAGGCCGACGCCGGCACCAACGACCAGCCCGAAACGATCATCGGCATCGCCGACCTGCTCACCACCTACGGCAGCCGGGAAGTGAACATCAATGCCGCTTCGCTCCGCGTCCTCATGTCCCTCTCGCTGGACGTGGACGAGGCGCTCGCCTCGGAAATCATCCTCGAACGCGAGGGCGATCCCGAATTCCCCGACGAAGACACCTCCTATAAAAACGCCGAAGATTTCTTCAACCGGTTCTCCGATTTTCCGGGCTTGAGAAATCGGCTGAAAGACCGTATAACCACACAGTCGAAGATTATACGGATTACCAGCGTCGGCAAAGTCGGCCTGGTGACATGGACGGTTTCATGCATCGCCGAACAAACCGGCGGCGGTTTCCTCATCCTGCGCTGGCAGGAAGAGACCGCGCTTTAAGGAGCCGGATGGGAAAGCTCGAAAACCAGGTGATCGCGCTCCGTTGCGGTGCGGTGGAATGGACCCGCCTGCGCAAAGGCCGCGATGGGTGGGAACGGGACGACGACGGACGCCAGGCGTTGCCCGAGGGCCAGGATCTCCTGCACGCCGCGGGGTCGGAGCCAACCCCCGAAATAGAAGCCGCCCTCGCGGCCGCCGCCCACGCCATGGCCGGACACCATGCCACCGTCGTCCTGCCCGGAACCAGCGCCATCCAGCGCATCGTCTCCCTGCCCGCGTCCGATCCCGCCGAACTCGCCGGCATGGTGGACCTGCAAATCGACACCCTCTCGCCCTTTCCCCCCGAAACGGTCGACTATTCGTTCGAGGTGCTCGAAACCGGCGAAAACGCCTCCCGCGTCCTGATCGCCGCCATCCAGAAAACGGTCGTGGAAGCGGTCGGCGCCGCTTTCCGCCGGCACCGGCTCCAGATCGACCGCATCACGCTCAGCACCCCCGGCTGGTGGGAGATGTTCCGCCGCCGCAGCGGCGGCGAGTGGCCGGGCCGCCAGGTCCTGCTGATCGCCGAAAAGACCGCCTGCGAACTGGTGGTGGCCGACTCCGGCGTGCCGGTGCTGTTCCGCTCCCTGGCGATCAGCGAGGGCCTTTCCCCCGCCGACTTCGCCCAGGACATCGCCCAGGAAACCGCCTATTCCCTGACCGCCCTCCAACTGGAACACGGCGACACGCCCCTCTCCCAAATCACCGCCTGGCTGGCCGGAGACGCGCCCGCCGAATTGCCGGCCCTCCTGCAGACCGCCTTGGATCGTCCGGTGCGGACTGAACCCCTCGACAGCATGGGATCCCTCAGCGAGGGTGTTGCCCGGCGCGAGGAAGTCCCGGCCGGCCCCCGCCTGGACCTGGTTCCCGAAACCTGGCGGGCCGAGAGAAAAAACAGGCTGGTCAAGCGGCGTCTGGCCGCGGCCTCGGCCATGGCGCTGGCGGTCTGGGCGCTGGGCGTGGTCGCGGTGCTGGGCCGCCAGGAGTTCCAGTCCCGCCGCCTGGCGGCGTTGACCCGGGAACTGGCGGCCGTCAAGCCGGCCGCCCAGGAGGTGAGGGACACCCGGAAACGGGTGCAGGCCCTGAACCTGTATAAGAATTCCGAACGTGCGGCCCTCGAATGTCTGCGGGAAATCGTCAGCCTCATGCCGACGGGCGTGGAACTGGGCCAGTTCACCTTCGAAAAGGGCAAGGCCATCGCGCTCTCCGGCCAGGCGCCCGCCCCCCAACCGATCTATGATTTCAAGAAGGCCCTGGACGCCTCCGCCCTCTTTTTCGGCACTGAACTACAGGGGCCCACCCGATCCATGAACCGGGAAACATTCCGCCTCGTCATCTCGCTCCAGGAGAGTGTCGAATGAAATTTACCCTGCGCGAACTGATCCTGGCGTGGGTCACCGGCGTGGTGGTCCTGTTCCTGCCGACCTGGTTTTTCTTCATGGCCCCCCGGCTGGAGGAGACTCGCGACACGCTCGACAAGCAGACGGAAACCCAGGCGGATCTGGAACAGGAGCAGCGGCTGGCGGATCAGGCGAACGTCTGGCAGGGCAAACTCGCCGAGTTGCTCACCACGCTCACCGTTTATCCCGACGACCAGGACGTCACCGCCGACATGCTGATCAAGGTCGAGGGCATCGCGAACACGGCGGGCCTGACCCTGACCCGCCGCGAACCGCAAAAGGAGAAACGCCACGGCGACATCGGCAGCCTGGATATCAAGTGTAGCTGGGAAGGCTCCCTCGACGCCCTGGTCCATTTCCTCTTTGCCCTGAGACAGGATCATGGTATGCTCGATCTGGGCCAGCTTTATATCAAGTCTGAGAGTCGAGGCGTCCTGAAAGGCACCTTCACGATAAACTGCTCGTTCGTGCGCCGGCGGGCGGCCGCCGGGGCCGCAGCAAGCGGAGGCGCACCCGGCGGTCCGGCGGCGCCGTAGGCGGCCGAGTCAATCATAAGGATCCGGTATGAGACAGTGGACACGCATGGTGATGATCGCGCTGGCCGTCCTCGGGACGGTCCAGCCCCGTTCCGCGCCGGCCCAGGAACCCCCCGCCGCGCCCCGCCCGCCCGGCGTCCGGCTTTTGACCGCGCAACCGATCCCGGCGCCCGCGGAGGCGGCCGCGAATCCCTCGCCACCCTCGGACAGCGGCGACAAACTGCTCTCGCTCAAGTTTTCGGATACTCCCCTCGAAATGGTGCTCGACCGGTATGCCGAACTGACCGGCCGGACCATCCTCATGGCCCCAGGCATCAAGTGCAACATCACGCTGCGCATCGAAAAAAAGGTCACCGTCCCGGAGGCCATTTCCGCAATCGAGGCCATCCTGGCCATGAACAACATCGGCCTGGTCAACGAGGGTAAGCTCTTCGTCAAGGTCGTGCAAATCAACACCGTCCGCAGCGAGGGCGACACGATCCGTACGGGATCCGAGGAGGCGGCCGTTCTGGCCGCGGATTCCGGCTACCTGATCACCGAGATCATCCCGCTTAAACATATCGAACTGGCGGACGCGCAGGCCGCCATCGCGACCGTGGTGCACCCCTACGCCAATGTCCAGGCCCTGCCCCGAATCAACAGCCTGTTCGTCACCGACACCGGCGCCAACCTCGAACGCGTCAAACAACTGCTCGAACTCATCGATCAGCCGATCGAAATGAAGGAGGAACTTCATATCATCCGGGTGCTCCACGCCAAGGCGTCCGACATTAAAGCCCGTCTCGCCGAAATCATCGCGGAAAGCCAGGGGCAGCAACAGAAGGCCCCGACCGCGGTGGTGCGCCCCTCCCTCACCGGCCCGCCCGGCGTGATCCGCGCCAGGGCCAACCGCCCGAGCCCCGTGACGGCGCAGCCGGAAGTGGAAACCGCGCGCGATCTGATCCAGGGCCAGGTCAAACTGGTGGCCGACGACCGAGCCAACATTCTCATCATCATCACACGCCCCGAGAACATGGAGTTTTTCAACAAGATCGTCTCGGCCATCGACATCGGCGTCGAGCCGAATATCGGCGTCAAAGTGCTCCGGCTGGAATATGCGGACGCGACCGAGGTCGAGGGCATGCTCAACAAACTCATCGGCGCGGCCAAGGACGCGACGGCCGCCAACGCTCCAGGCCTGCCCAAGGACAAGACGGTCGAACCCGCCGAACGCAGCGCCGAACTCACCGATTACGTCCGTCAGATGCGGGAAGCCCGCGCCACCGAGCAGCCCGCCGGCAAATCCAACGTGGGCGAGTTGAACGCGCAAAGCGTGAAGATTCTTTCGGACAAACGTTCAAACGCCATTATTATCATGGCCAGCAAGGCCGATATGGCGGCGATCGAGGACGTGGTCAAAGACATGGATATCATGCTCTCCCAGGTGCTGATCGAAGCCATCATTCTCGGCGTCACGCTCGACAAAAACTCCGCGACGGGCGTGGACTGGCTCCAACGCTCCATGACCGCCTTCAAACAAGACGGCGCGGGCGTCCGAACCCCCCTCTTCGCCTTCACGGGCGGCAGCAGCCTCGGCGCGGGAACGCCCATCAACGCGCTCAACACCCCGGTCAGTTTCCCCGGCAACCTCGGCTATTACATGACCTTCTTCGACCTGAATCTCGACATGGTGATCAAACTCAGCGCCAGCGACAATCGAACCCGCATCATCTCCTCCCCCGTGATCCTGACCACCGACAACAAGAAGGCCACCATCGACGTCTCGAAGGACCTGTACTTCTACAAAGGCCAGAAACCCGTCAACGACGGCACCGGGGTCACGTATGTCGACGATATCGAACGGCTCCCCGTCGGCACCACCCTCTCCGTCACCCCCCGAATCAACAAGAACAAGTTCGTGGTCATGGAAATCGAACAGACGACCGAAGACGCGGACGAGACGAAGACCATCGGCACCGTCGCCTGGCCCATCGTGGCCCGCCGAAAGATGAGCGCCTCTATCGCCGTCACCAGCGGGGACACGATCATGCTCGGCGGCATGACCAAGAAAACAGAGCTCCACAACATCACCAAGATTCCGTTTCTGGCCGACATCCCCATCCTCGGCATCCCGTTCCGCAATACCTCGCGCGGCAACAAACGCGAAGAAGTGCTGGTCTTCATCACGCCCTATGTGCTGGACAATCCCGAGGATATCCTGAACGACGCCAGGCGGCGCAAAACGTCGTCGGATGTCGCCGGTCTCTGGAAGCGCGGTTGGTCCAACAGCAAACTGGCCGAGCCCTCGGACGACGACATCCGCCAGAGAAAAATCCAGGAAAAACTGGAACGCCGCCTCCAGGCTCAAAACAAATCGCTGCTCGATGCCCCTCCCGCTCCAACCGTCTCCAATGCGGCGCCCCCCGCGGTTGAACGGTTGAAATAATGCCAAATAGCAGTTGACAACACCGGGTGGATTCGGGTAGATTTTGCCGTTCATCGTTCAGCAAGGAAATGCCAAGCATGAAAACATTTATTCCGGACGTCGACTCCAAGCGGGATTGGGTCCTGGTGGATGCCGCCGAAAAACCGCTGGGTCGCCTCGCCGTGCAAGTCTCCAACCTGCTGCGCGGCCGTAACAAGCCCACGTTCTCCCACCATGTCGACACCGGCGCCTTCGTGGTCGTCATCAATGCCCAGAAAGTGGCGCTCAGCGGCAAGAAAAACGAGACCAAGACCTACAAGTCCTACTCGGGCCACCGGGACGGGCTGAAACGGATTCCCGCGGCCCTTGTCCGCGAACGCCATCCCGAGCGCATGGTCGAACATGCCGTCCGGGGCATGCTGCCCAAGAACAACCTCGCGCGCGACATGTTCAAGCGCCTGAAAGTCTATCCCGGCGCCACGCATCCCCACGCAGCCCAGGCGCCGAAGTCCCTTTAATCGCAGCTAAGGAGATATGACCGTGGTCGAAAAAACGACAGCATTCAGCGCCACCGGACGCCGGAAAACCTCCGTCGCCCGCGTGCATCTCATTCCCGGCACCGGCAAATGGCACGTCAACCAGCGTACCCCGGAACAGTATTTCTTCACGGAAGCCATCCTCAACTACATCCAGCAACCCATGAAGACCACCGATACCCTCGCCCGGTTCGACCTGAACGCCGAACTGACCGGCGGCGGCATCAACGGCCAGGCCGGCGCGTTGCGCCACGCCATCGCGCGCGCCCTGATCCTCGCGGATGCCTCGCTCCGCAAGGTGCTCAAGGAAAGCGGCTGCCTCACCCGCGATTCCCGAATGAAGGAACGCAAAAAGTACGGTCAGCCCGGCGCCCGCCGCCGTTTCCAGTTCTCGAAGCGCTAAACGCGGTTGTCGAAAGGCCCCGGACTCGGTCCGGGGCTTTTTTATTTTACCGGCTTCACCCATTTTTCATTCGACTTTCGCATTCAATACCCGATACAGTATTTCCTCATTATCAACCCGCAAGGAGTGCGCATGTCGTTTCGCATTCAGGAAATCGAGGGGGGAATCACCGCCCCCGCCGGCTTCCGCGCTTCCGCCGCCGCCGCCGGAATCAAGCATCCCAACCGGCCGGATGTCGCCCTTCTCGTCTCGGACGGTCCCGCCGTCGCCGCCGGCCTTTTTACCACCAACCGGGTCAAGGCCGCCCCGGTCCGCCTCTGCCAGGCCCGCCTCAAAAAAGGCCGGGCCCAGGCCGTTCTCGTCAACAGCGGCAACGCCAATGCCTGCACCGGCCCCCAGGGGGACCGGGACGCCGCATCCTCAGCCAGGGCTGCCGCCCAGGCGCTCGGAATTCCCGCCGGTCTCGTCCTGGTCGGCTCCACCGGCACCATCGGCATTCCCATGCCCATGGACCGCCTGCTGAAGGCCATTCCCGCCGCGGTCGCCGGCCTCTCCCCAACCGGCGGCGGCGCCGCTGCCCGGGCGATCATGACCACCGACACG
>CAZSUH010000073.1:0-14820 GCA_964609905.1 uncultured Verrucomicrobiota bacterium | reverse complement strand
TCCGGTTTGGCGGGTTGGCGGGAACGACCACCCGCCGGTCAACCGCGCTTGGTCAGGCCGGCACAGCCCCGAAACTTATCCGGCCCGCCAAACCGACACCGCGCCGGCTTCCATCGGCAGCGGCGTCGTGAACGTCAGGCCCGTCTGGCCGTGACTCAGCTTCCGCGCCATGTCCGGAGGGACGGCCAGCGTTTCGACCGTTTCGCCCAGATTGGCCGCGACCAGGTAGCGGCGCCCGTCGGCGCCGTCCACCCAAACCGCCCGTATTCCTTCGCGGAGTATCGGCGGCAACGCCGGCTTCATCCGCGCCTTTGTTTCGGCGGCGGTTTCCCCGCAGCGCAAGGCGCATCCGACATCGAACAGAACGGCCCCGGCATCCCAGGGCTTCAAACCACGATCGGCCTGCAACAGGATCTCTTCGGCATACACCGATCCGCCCCCGTCCGAACTGCGGGGCATATGGAGATATTCCTTGATGGTAATCTGCCGGCCCCCCGAACGGTGCAGAACGAACGACTCGCTCCCGTATAAAATGACGGCGCCCATCCGGTTTTCAATGTTGATCCAACGGGAGTCCAGTTGCAGGGTCTCCGTCTTGCCCGGAACGCCGCGCAAGGTTGCTTCCTTCCCTTCCCAGAAAAGCCGGCGCTCAAACCCGTTTTGCACATCGTTCAGGACCTGGAGCATCAGGCTCTTCCATTCGCTCAGGTAAGCCCGGTGCAGCATGCGGCCCCGTTGAAGCACCACCACCGTGGCGTCGTCGGGAAGCGCGGCATAGACCAGATCGATCGCGGCGATCTCCTCGTCGAGATCCCCTTCCGAGATGAACAACTGGGTCTTGATCGCAACCGTCCCGGCGGTGGCGAACCCGCCGTCGAACGCCGCGCCGGTCCGGCGGAGAATCCGGGCCGACTGGATCCGCCCGACGCCCTGTATCCGACCCGCCAGGTTGGTTTTCCATTCGGCCCAGTCAGCCGCGTCTGGCGGCAGGCACAACCCCTGTGGCTTTTCCGCCGCCTCCCAGACCCAGGAGGCAAACCGGCGCCCGCTCCGGTGAAAAAAGGCGCCGTGATAGTCGTCCTCCCATCGAACCGCAAGCGGTTCCGGCCGAATCCCGGGCGCGGCAGGAAAGCCGGGCAACGTCCGCCGCCAGTAAAGGCCCATCGAGAACGCCGCCGCTTTGTCGCCCTCCAACCGCAGGTAATAGTTGGGCGAGCGGTCGCGCAACAACCCCAGCCGCTCGCCGAGGAATGAGCCGTCCCCGTTCCGTTCCTGCTCGCGCTTCGCCTGTCCAAACCACCCTTTTTCGAACGCCGCCGCGGCCGGCTCCCCGAACCGGTCCTGGATGTAGAGCCACATCGGGATCGCGTAATCCTGGCAATAACAGTAGCGGACGCGCGTGTCGCCCCCGATCCGGAGCAGGCGGCCGTTCGGGAACGTGCAGGCGGCCACCAGCCGCCATAATTCGCAGGCATGGCGCTCCAGTTCCGGCGGCACCGGCCAGCCCCGCGTGCGGCAGGCGAAATAAAACATCGCCAGGTTGGACAGGCAGATCACCATGTAACCGACGTTCAGGTAGCCATGGTGATTGCAGGCGAAGGAGGGAAAGAAGTTGGCGCCCACAAACCGTTCGCCAAGCGGTTTGCCGCCGAACAGGGCCGTCGAATCTTCATCCGCCGGCACGGAAATCGAATTCACCAGGAAGGTCGTTCCCTTCTCGCGCCAGTTGGCGGCATGGGGCGCATCCGGATACATATTCGCCGCGCGATGAAGCAGCGCGCCGTTCCAGAGATTGCTCTCCGGCTTGTTGTGGTCGACCAGCCCCGCTTCGACGGGGTACTCGGTCAGAAGCCAGTCCGCCTCGGACACGAGGACGCGCCGCGTCAACTCCCGCAGGTCCCGTGGCAGGTCGGGCTCAAGCGCCTCGACGCCGTGCATCATGCGTTCCACGCCAAGTCCGCTGATCCAGGAATGGCCCCAGGGTTGCCCGTCCGTACAGGCGCCTCCTCCCGCCCGATGGCTGAGAAGCGTGAACCTCAGCATGGCTTGGGCTGTGGCCGTCATCTCGTCGCGGGACATGCCCGTGCGAGCGGGATCGGTTTCGGGATCGGCAGCCAGAACGGCGAATGCGGCGAAGGCCGTGTCGTGGGCCTGCATGGCCCAATGTCCATGACCGCCGATGCCGTAACAGAGAGTGGCGGGAGGGCCGGCGGTTTTGAACAGTTGGGCCCGCGCAAACCGGCACCACGGCTCCAACGCCTGTCGATATCCCGCTCGCAGCGTGTCGGTCATGCGACCCTCACGGTTGTTTCAACGCCTCGGCCAGCACTTCGGCCACCACGGCGTGGCCGGCCGGGCTGTAATGTCCATCCTGAATAAAGAGCGTGTCCAGGTCCGGCTCCTCCAGGAACGCCGGCGTGCAGTCCACCACGCGCGCGCCATGTTCCTCCGCCAGTTTCCGCAACAGCCGGTCCGTCATGCGCCGCTTGACGATGTTCAGCGGATTCTTCGTCCGCAACCAGCGCCGGACGGGCAGATTGACGATCAGCAGCGGCTTGCCCTGCTCCCGGCACAACCCCACAAACTCGGCGGCAATCGCCTCCGCCAACGGCAGTTGCTCCGCCTTGTCCGCCACCCAGTCCCAACACACCCGTATCACGCGCGACCGGCGCAACAGCCGGCTCACGCCCGATCGCGCCGTTTCGCGTTCCGCCACATACGCCCGCAACGCCGCCTCCACCTCCGATGGCGGCGGGGTCGGCACGCGGGTCAGGACCAGCCGCCCCCGCTCCAGCACGAAACGCGGTTTTCCGTAATCCAGTCCGGTCCGCGGATCCGCCAGCCGCCGGAACGTCACCGTGTTGCGCGGAATGTCGGCCGACGAAAATCCCCAGACGATTCCCGTGGGCGCCGGCTTGCGGCTTTCCGCGCCGATCCATTCCTTCAGCAGCAAATACTGCTGGTCATGCCCCGTGCCCACGCATGCCGCATTCATCACCTCCGCCCGCTCCAGCAGCGTTTCCAGCAGGGCGCTGAACGTCTCGCCGTCGTTCACGCCATGACCAAAGGAAAAGGAGTCGCCCACCAACAGGAGCCGGTTGAACGCGCCCTCGGGCGGAGGCCCCGCGCGACGCGCACCGAAGCTGTCGATCGTGATGGCCACGTCGAACTGGTTGGACTTGACCTGCCGCCCCGCGAAGCCGGGCTTATTGACCCAGCCGATCATGGGATCGGTGACAATCCACGGAAGGTGCATATGCTCCGGCACGGGCGGCGGGATGGTCCCGAGGCCGGGCGCCACAAGCCGCACGCCCAGTTCCAAAACGCCCCATCCCAGCAGCAGGGTCGCCAGGGAGAGAATGAATTTCGCGCCCTTGGGCGCCTCGGACGGTTGCTCACTCATGTTGCGTTCTCCTCTTCGCCAAACAACCCTGACGCCCGCGATACGCCGCCCGCTTCACCCGATGCTCCAGCGTCACCACCAGCCTCACGGCCCACACGGGCCAGGTCAGCACCGCCGCGTCCGGCGCGCCGGCCGGGGCCGCCAGAAAAAGTTCGGGCCCGGCGGACACTTCCCGCAGCAGGTCGTCCCGCAACACGGGCCGCTGTTGCCAGGGACAATACCGGGTCGTCTGCGTCACGAAGCAGTCGAGCGCCCTTCGCTTCACGAAAACCAGGTCCGGCAGCTCACGGCTCCGAAGCAGGTCCGGCCGGACCACGCGGCGGATATCCCGTCCGGGGAAGAGGCGAAACCGGTAATAGACAAAATACTCGAGCAGCGCCACGCGCCCCTCCCGCACAGCCGGCAGGGCCAGCGCGGCGCGGCTGAGCGCGATATGATCGGGATGCCGGTCGAACCGGAACGGCGCCAGGATATGGGTCGGCTTCCCTTCTTCGACCAGCCGCTGAAGCGCGGCGTCCAACTCGACACGGTGCGCCGCCAGGGTTCCGTCGGGAAAATCCAGCTCGCTCGCCTGGCCCGCGGAAATGCCAAGCACGGCCAGGGCCGCGCGGGATTCGGCCGCGCGCACCGCGCCGATATCGGGCCCGTCTGTTCCGGAATCGGGGCGCCGCAACCCCGGGGCGCCCCGTCCGTCGGTGGCGAACACCACGCGCACCCGCGCCTTGTCCGCCGCCGTCAATCCGGCCAGCAGCCCGCCGCAGCCCAGCGCCTCGTCGTCATAGTGGGGCGCCAGCACCAGCAAGGCGCCTCCCAGGCGGCCGAATGGGAGGACGGGTTGCATCTCAGAAGAGGGTATAGATGAAGGGCGCCACGTTCGTGCCCGCCACCACCAGCAACGCCAGCAGGAGCAGCACCAGGATCATCGGCACCATCCACCATGCCTTGTTGCGCTTGGCGAACTGGGCCGTTTCCTTGAGCAGGCGCCAGAGATGTTTCAGGAAAAGCATGAGCGCTCCTCGTCTAGTCCAGCACGTAATCCTGCCGCCAGTCGCGCGCGTCCTTCCACGCCGGCTGATCCTCCTTGCGCAACAGCCAGGAGCCCAGCACCAGCCGGTCCATCTCCGTGCGCATGAAGCAGCGATAGGCGTCCTCGGGCGTGCAGACGATCGGCTCGCCGCGCACATTGAAGGAGGTGTTGATGATCAATCCGCAGCCGGTCTTCGCCTCGAACGCTTTGATCAGAGCGTGGTACCGCGGACTCGTCTCCGCCGACACGGTCTGCACGCGCGCGGAATAGTCCACGTGCGTGATGGCGGGCACATCGCTCCGCACCTGGTTGATCCGCTCGCGCAGCGGCGCGGGCGGCCCGTCCAGCCCCTTGCACCGCTCGCGCTTCACCGGCGCCACCAGCAGCATGTAGGGCGAGGGCCGGTCCAGTTCGAAAAAGTCCGACACCCGCTCCACCAGGCAGGAGGGCGCAAAGGGCCGGAACGACTCGCGATACTTGATCTTGAGGTTCATGATCGACTGCATCTTGGACGACCGGGCGTCCCCGATCACGGAGCGGCCGCCCAGCGCGCGCGGCCCGAACTCCATGCGCCCCTGCACCAGCCCGATCACCTTCTCGGCCGCGATCTCGTCGGCCAGCACGGCCGGCCATTCGGTTTCCGAAAGCCGTTGCGCCGGGTAGCCGCGCGCCTGAAGAAAGCGGCCGATCTCGTCGTCGGAAAATTCGGGGCCCAGGTAGGCGCCCTTCATGGCGTCGTGCGCGCCGTCGGCCTGGCGGGGGTTCCCCTTGATCTGGTGCCACACGAACAGGGCCGCGCCCAGCGCGCCGCCCGCGTCGCCCGCCGCGGGCTGGATCCAGATGTCCTTGAACACGTTCTCGCGCAGGAGCCGGCCGTTGGCCACGCAGTTGAGCGCCACGCCGCCGGCCAGGCAAAGATTCTCCTCGCCCGTCACCGCCTTCACGTGCTGCGCCATCTTCAGGACGATCTCCTCGGTCACCGCCTGGATCGAGCGGGCCAGATTCATCTCGCGCGCGGTGATCTCGCTCTCCGCCTTGCGGGGAGGCCCGTCGAAGAGCGCGGCGAACTTGTCGTTCGTCATGGTCAACCCGTCGAGATACCCGAAATAGTCCATGTTCAGCCGGAACGACCCATCGTCGCGCAGGTCGATCAGGTGCTTGAAGATCCGGTCCCGGTAAACCGGCTCGCCGTAGGGCGCAAGCCCCATCAGCTTGTATTCGCCGGAGTTGACCCGGAAGCCGGTGAAATAGGTGAAGGCGGAGTAGAGCAGACCCAGCGAGTGCGGAAACCGCAGCTCCTTGAAGATTTCCAACTTGTTCCCGTTGCCATGCCCGAAGGAGCTGGTCGCCCACTCGCCCACCCCGTCGAGCGTCAGCACGCCGGCGCGCGGGAACGGGGATGGATAAAACGCGCTCGCGGCATGGGCTTCGTGATGCTCGGTGAAATAGAGATCCTTCGGCATGGCATAACCGCAGGCGTTGAGCGCCTTCTCGATCTCGAGCGGAATCCAGAGTTTCTGGTTCAGCCAAAGCGGCACGGCCATCATGAACGAGCGCAGGCCGCCCGGCGCCACCGAGAAATAGGTCTCCATGATCCGCCCGAACTTCGTGAGCGGCTTGTCGTAAAAGGCCACCGCGTCCAAGCCGCCCGGCGCGACGCCCCCCTCGGCCAGGCAGTAGCGGACCGCGTGAGCCGGGAAGCGTGAATCGTGCTTCTTGCGGGAGAAGCGCTCCTCCTGGGCCGCGGCCACGATTTCCCCGTCGCGCACCAGCACGGCGGCGGAATCGTGATAAAACGCGCTGATGCCGAGTATGTTCATCCGAACTGCTTCCGGTAGTCGTCCATGCTTTTCGCGGGCCGGCGCGGCACCCAGTAACTGGTCGGGGTGTCCGGAAACCGGCGGTCGAGCGGGTCCTTGCCCATGGCCAGCAGAATCAGGCGGCCGGGCAGCATGAAGAGATAGAAAAAGGGAACCAGCACAATCCAAGTGACGGCTGTGCCCACGCCGTGGCCGAAGGCCTGCATGGCGCGGTCGACCGCGCCGAACGCACGCGGGGCGGCCAGCCCGAGCGCCAGGTTCACGGCCGCCAGCGCCGCCAGCGCGGCCGGCAGCACCACGTGACCCCGCCAGAAATAGAACAGCGCGGCCACGGCCGACATGACCAGCGACTGGATCAGCGCCTTGAAGCGCAACCGGGCCCGGACATCCACGTCAGCCTTGGGCGTATCCCAGGCCCAGACCGCCCGGGCCACCGCATTCTGGGTGTTGTTGCGCATGCGCGATTATGCCTTCAGGTAGCCTTCGGCCTTGTACCATTCCGCCGTCTTGCGGAGCCCCTCGTCGATCCCCACCTTGGGATCGTACCCCAAGTCCCGGCGCGCCTTGTCGATCTTGAATGCCCGGTTCTGGCGATACCAATCCACGCGGCGCGGGAAAATCGGCGGTGTCACATGCAGGGGCGTGCAGATCGTCTCGCACACGTGGCCGGCGGCGATGAGGGGCCAGATCGGAAGGTTGACCATCTTCACGTCAATCCCCATGGCCTTGCCCGCGCGGCGAACCAGCTCGCGGATTTCGAAATAGTCGGCGTCGGCAATCAGGTAGGCCTCGCCGTCGCCCTTGCCGTCGGGCGTGGCCAGCATAAAGGCGTCCACCAGGTTGTCGATGTAGAGCGGATGATAGAAGGTTTTGCCGCCGCCGAACATGGGGAACCAGCCCTTGGCCGCGCGCTTGAAGATCATGACGAACCGCTCGGGATCGCCGGGCCCGTAGATGGCGGCCGGCCGGATCACCGTCCACTTCAACCCCTTGGCCGTGTATTCCCGCAGCGCCACTTCGCCCTGATACTTGGTGCGCTGGTAGTAGTCGGCCGGCTGGATCGGCGCATCCTCGCCGCCGGGCGGGTTGTCGATATTGCCGTGCACGCCGCAGGTGCTGCAGTAGATCAGGCGGCGGACCTTTTCCTTCACGGCGGCATCGGCCACGGTGCGCATGCCGCCCACGTTGACCTCGTCATAGTAGGAATTGGGCACGTTCAGCTCGCGGAAGGCGGCGGCGAGGTGGTAAACCGTGTCCACCCCCTGCATGGCGCGGGCCACGACGGCGGCATCCGTGACGGAGCCGATGATCACCTCGGCGCCGGACCGGCGGAGCTCCCCGGTCTTGAGGCCCTCCTTGTAATCGAGGGAGACCACCGCATGCCCTTCGTTCATCAGCCTGAGGCACAGGGCCTTTCCCGTAAAACCGGTTCCTCCGGTGACCAGACATTTCATCGACTGCACTCCCTGCAAAATTGAGGAATAAGTGTTCTTTATGCCAGTTTTGCCTGAATTCCGCAATCTCTAAAAGGATCTGCCGGGCAAACGCATGAAAATACCGCTCAACCGCCCTAAAGTTGCACTGGAATGCGCTCGCAAATGCCCAAGCGGAAATTTGCAGTTTGCCCCGCGTCCGCGTTTGTCTCATAATAGCACCATGAAAACGCTCCTATGCTTCCTCGCCGCCTGGCTCCCCCTCGCCGTCGCCGCCATGGACGATGCCCCACCCCCCTGGCGCCAGACCAATCTCGCCTTCGTAGCCGCCTCTTACGCGCACGAGCTCGCCGCCGCCTCGAACCGGCCCGACCTTTTTGCCCGGCGCGGTCTCCTCGCCGACCGCAAGGCCGGCACTGTCCGCCTCTGGGCCGAAGCCACCGGAATAGAAGACAAGGAAATCGAATTTTTCCTCATTCCCGAACAAAGCGGGCACGACTACGAAGCCCTCGCCGTCTCGTTCGCCCAGCCAAGCGATGTCCACGATGCCCTCGTTTTTCTGGGAATGCGCCCCGGCCTTCCCGCGGATCCCTCGATCTGCCGCTTCTGGCCCAAGGGCGAACGCGTCCTGATGACCTTCAAATGGACGCCCCCTTCCATCGCCGGGGAGCCCGTTCCCCCCGTGGAAACGTCCGCCGAACGATTGATCTTCGATAAAGCCCGCAAAGCCCCGCTGCCCGCGGGAGGCTTCGTTTTCACGGGTTCCCGCCGCCTCCCGCACCCCCAGGATCCCGCCCGCACCGTCTATGCGGCCGATCTCTTCAACCCCAATTCCATCGCCTCCGCTTATAACGATTTGGAAACCGTGCTCGATGTCCCCCACCAAGCCCAGAAAAACGCCGTATACGGCCGACAAGTGCCCAATCCCGAGTTTCGCTTCGCCCAGGGACAACTCGTGGAGGTCACGCTCCGCCCCGAACGCCCCGACGGCTCCCGCCGCATCCGCGACCTCGTTCTGCAGGCCGCACCGGCCGTTTCCACCGGGCAACCACCCGCATTCGTGCTCTCGGGCTTGGAGTCGGGCGACCTGAAAAGCCGCGATCCGGCCGCGCTCGTCACTGCTTTCCAGGCGGTCACTAACCAGCACCAGGACGCCTTCGTCGCCTGGACGCCCGACCCTGCCCTCCCCCTCGATCAAGTCCGCCTGGTCGCCGGCTTGCTGGACCTGGCCGAGTTCGGAGACGCCATCCGCATGGAGCCCCCGGCCGAGGGCCATCTCTATTTCCGGGCCTTCCTTCCCGATGAAAAGTTCCGCGACCGCGAAAACTGGATCGTCAAACCCTGGGAACTGAACCTGGCGGCAACCCCTTCGGGCGCCACCGGAACCCTGACCACCGTCTCGGAAAAATGGGAGAAGGACAACGACGAGCCCACTCTCGTGGTCGAAACCCATCCCGTCGTTTCGTCCGAGACGTTGAAAGCGTTCCTCGCTTCCCGCAAACGCGAAACGCCGGTCATGGTGATCTTCGCGCCCGCCAGCCTGCCCTACGGCATCCTTGCCGACTACGCCCGCGCCATCCAGCCCACCCATCCCACCGTCTGG
Source organism: uncultured Verrucomicrobiota bacterium (assembly GCA_964609905.1). GTDB lineage: Bacteria > Verrucomicrobiota > Kiritimatiellia > CAIKKV01 > CAIKKV01 > CAZSUH01. Next base: position 5,534 of record CAZSUH010000073.1, on the reverse strand, counting down.
GTGTTTTTGAAATAACGGCATGCGCCCGCTGAAACCCCATCCGCCGGAGCTCCGACCCGCCGCCGTCGACGAGGCGCTGCGGCAAGCCGTTCGAACGCTGGGAGACCAATCGCCCGACCTGATCCTCGTCAACGATCCCCAGCGGGCCACCGCCTCCCATGAGGTTTTATCCCGCGCGCGCCGGTGGTTCGACCTTTCCCGTGTCCGTGTGCTGGTGGCCACGGGCTCGCACCGTTTCTCCGAAACCGAACGGCGCGCCTTCGCGCATGCCTATGCCGGCATCCCGCTCGGCGAGTGGGACTGGCACGACGCGCGCCGCCCGGATCTGGTCCCGATCGGCGGCGCGTCGGGCTGGCGCGCCCATCCGTGGTTGGCGCAGGCGGAGCGCATCCTGGCCATCGGCAGCGTCGAGCCCCACTATTTCGCCGGATTCACCGGCGCGCACAAGACCGCCACCATCGGCTGCGCAGCTCGCGCGGATATCACGCACAATCACGCCGGCGCCATGAGCCCGGCCTGCCGGCCCTGCCGACTCATCGGCACGCCCGTGCATGCGGGGATTTGCGCCATGCTGGCCGACCTGGAAAAAGGCCGGTGTGTGGCCGCCGTCAACCTGATGCAACTCGGTTCCGCGGTCAACGACGCCGCCGGCGGCACGCCGCTGGAGGCGCTCGCCACACTGGCGCCGAAGGTGGAAGCCGCGTATCTCCGTTGCATCCCGCGCCCCGCCCGCGCACTCATCGCGGCAGTCGACGGTCCGCTGGCCGTCAGTTTTTACCAGGCGGAAAAAGGAATCAAAAACAGCGAATGGGCCGTGGCGGATGGCGGTGTAATCGTTCTGTGCGCGGCCTGCCCGCAAGGCATCGGACAAGCCGCGTTCACGGAGCTGTTGCGCGATGCCGCCACGCACGCGGAGGCGCTTGCGCGGGTGCAAAAACGCGGGTATCGGCTGGGCGACCATAAGGCGGTCCGCCTTCGCTATCTGACCGATCCCGCCTGCCGGGGCGTGCGCGTCTTTGTGGTCGCGCCGGGTCTTTCGCAGGCCGACGCCGCGCTTCTTGGGGTTGCCAAGGTCGATTCGGTGGAAGCCGCCCTGCGCCAGGCGGGCGTGAATCCGGACGACCCGGATGTCTATCGCGTCGAGGATGCGGGCAATACTTGCGTGGCTACAGACGGCCCCGCGTGACGCCCATACGGCGGATGACGTCCTCCACGATCCCATGCTGGGCGAGTATATGGCCCCAGGCGGGATTGGCGAGGAAATGCGCATCCACCGTTCCGGTGAAGGCGACGCCGCGCCGGTTGGCTTCCCGGACAACCTGCGTGCGGCGCGAAAGGTCGGGCGTCAACTCCCACAGCACCCGGTACTGCACGCAGGCCTCGATGACCGGCGCGATCAGCTCCAGCAACCGGTCGTCCGACAGGTCGTCCACCGGCACGCAATACCCGCGAAGCGCAATAAAGCCGTCGTCCAGATGCGCGAGCACCCGGACCTTGTGATGGCGCCGGATCGCGTTGGCGTTGCCCTCGCACATCGCGCGCGCGAACGGCTCGGGCCCGATTTCCCGGATCGGCTTCAGCCAGGCCGCCAACTCCTCCGAACTCTTGTGCGACGGCGGCAGCGTAAGTGGATTTAAGGCCTCCCGCAGGACATTGGTCAGCCCGGGCGCGTCCGGCAGCCAGTGCACGCTCAAGAGGGCGAGGTCCACGCGGGCCGCCTGCTCGGGCGGGATGTTGATGTCACCCGCGGCGTTGAGCAGTTCGGTCTCCACCGCCGACAACACCCGCAACCCGGCCGGCACGGGAGTGGTGCGGAATTCCTCCAGAAACGCGTCGAACTCCGCGGGGAGCGTCCGCTTCCAGCTCACGAAGCCGTCCTTTCCGTTGGGCAGGCTATGACTGTAATGCTTGACCACGGCGATTTCGCGCAGGCCCGCCTTGACCGCCTCGGCATAGACCGCTGACAGGGTCATGTCCTTGGCCGCGCAACCGTCGCGATGGCAATGCACGTGGTAGTCGGTCTTGTCCGCCGGAAACGCATCCTGGCTCATGATGATTCTCCTATCGTCGTGCAATCGGAGCCAGATCAGCCTCCGTCAGATTCAGCGAGGTCAGCAACGGTTCCAGGGCGTCCAACCGTTCCATGGCGCTCAAGGAGTGCGCGTCCGATCCCAGCGTGAACCGGCAACCGGCCGCGCGGGCCAGCGCGATCAGCCGGCGGGGTGTGTCCAGAGTCCAGGCCGGATCCTTCACGGGCGGCAGAAAACCGGTGGTGATTTCCAGGGCAACCCCCCGCTGGGCCGCGCGGCCCAGGGCCTCCAGCAACTCGGCGTCGGATAACGAATCCATCGCCTGCGCGTAGATCGCATCGGACCCGATCGGCCGGAAGGGATGCGCGATGCTGGTCGCCAATCCGCTTTCGACCGCCGAGATGAAAAACGCCAGCATGTGTTCGCCGAGCGCACGCGGCGTGCGGTCGCGGGGCTGCTGAACGAACTCGCTCATATGAAAATGGGAACAGGCGAGCAGCACGAAATCCAGCGTGTCGGCGAATTCCCGCGTGATGCTGAATTTGCCGGGCGCGATGGTGTCCGCCTCGCAGCCCACCAGCACGCGAACCGGCGAGGTCACGCCGCGAAGGTCCTCGCGCAACCGGTCGATCTGCCGGGCGTCCTGCGGCTTATACCACGCGCTGGGGTTCACGTTCGGATTGGTCCAGACGTGGTCAGCGAAGCCGATCATACGCCGGCCCAATGCCGCGGCCTTGGCCAGGATGGCGTCCGGCCGCTGGGTTTCCTTCTCCTGGCAGCACGAGGACAGGTACGTGTGAACGTGCAAGTCGTGATCGATCTTCATTCCTGAATCCTTCCCTTTTGTCGGACACAACCCTCCTTGACGGATCGTGGCAAGCGCTTGTTGTCACTCGCTATTCGCACGCTCCCGGCCCGCATCATACGCAGGACATTAAGTCACCTTCAGCCACCCCTTGAGCGTTGCCAGATCGGAGGGAATGGCCTGACGCGGGGGAACGCCTGCGAGGGATTCCAGGGCCGCCCAACCGCTGAAGCCGCGTCGGACCACCTCGGCGGCCACGGCGGCGTTCGGAGTTTCGCCCTGGCCAAGGGGGAAGGCCTTGCGGTGGGACGGGTTTGCCGGGTCTCGGCCATAGTCCTTGAAATGGAAGCTGCAGATATGCTCGTACATGAGCGGGAGATTCCGGTCGGCGCTCTCGCCGGCCGCCATGAAATTGCCGGTGTCGAAGACAATCTTCACCGCGCCCTTGGCGCGCGCGATAATCGCCATGCAGTCGGCGGCGGAACAAACCAGAGTGGGTGACGGATCGAAGTCCTCGATTCCGAGCGTGATCCCTCTTGCCCTGGCCATGGACGCATGCTCGGCCAGGGTGTCTGCGATCATGTTCCGGGCGTCGGAAAGCGGGACCCCGTCGACGGGACTGTGGCCGGCCACATGGGCGATCTCCGTTCCCATTTCAGCACAAAGGTCCAGGCCGCGGCGCAGGTCGTCGATGCCCTTCTGCTTTTGTGCGGCGTTGGCGTAAACCAGGTTGGTCATCACGTCGATAACCGGCATGCTCATGCCGTTGTCCGCAAGCAACTGGCGATAAAGGGGTGCCAACTTGGGGTTCTCGATGAAATCGCGGTCAAACACCTCAACGCCCCTGGCGCCGCCGGCGGCGCATAATTTCACCAGTTCCTCGTGGGTCAGGTCGCCGTTTTTAATGTTTCCACGATACATGAACGTCATCACGGCAATACGGATCATGATGGTCTCCTTGTCGTTTCAATAGTCCCGGTTCAAACGCGTCCGCATCCAGGCCCACATAACGGCATGATGCTTTTTGTAGGCGAACTTGCCGCCGTGCCCGCTTTCCACGCAGTTTCATATGTTGGCTATTGCCCCCGCACCACGATGCCCCACGCATTGCCCTTGTTGGAGCCCAGGGCCACGACGATGGCGTTGGCGCCTTTCTTCCAGGTCACAGGGAACCGGAACTCGTCAGGCGTGCACGGATTGCCCTTGGCGGGGACCGCTCCCGCTTCCTTCCCGTTCACCCAGACCTTGAACGGGCCATCCGCACCCATCAGCAGCGTGCCGCGTCCGGCCGTTTTGCGCGTCAGCGTGCCGCGGATGTAAACGAACCCGTCTTTCCCTTCCACCTCGATCCGCGCATCGTGCATGCTGTATTCGGCGAGATACGGCATGACCCGCCACTTCAAACCCCGGGCCGGCGGCGGCGCGGCGCGAATGTCGCGGAGCGGCGGCTGCAGCGCTGTCATCTCCCATTCCCGCTGCTCGTCGGGCGGCAGCTTGGCCGCGCGGCGTTTCAGCTCGGTCTTGAAGCCCGGCTTCATCACCGCCGCCTCGCCGCCCAACTCCAGCATTTCGCGCAACACCCGGGCGCCGTCGCTCGCGGGATACGCGTCCGCAATCTTCCGCGCTTCCGCATAGACCGCCTTTATGGCGTCCGCCGACGGCAACAGCTCAAAGGCCAGCCGGTCGGCTGACTCGGGATTGACCAGATCCTCCCGCACCTTGGCCCAGTCCGCATACGCCCGGTAGGCCATGGAATACTGGATCAGGTTTTTCATGACCGTGGTGAACCGCCCGGTCAGCGCCCGGTCAGCGTCCTTGGGAAAACAGCCGTTCTTCACGTCGTACCGCTCCTGCTCCCAGGTGTCGCCCCGCCACGCGTCGCGGTCCTTCTTCTTCCGGAAGTCCGGCACGTCGTAGGGCTTGCCGTCCTCGCAGGCCGACCGGTACGCCAGGATGCCGGGGATCGTCACGTCCGCGGCGCTATAGATGTCGAACGGCGCTTTTTCGCCGAACAGGATCTGCCTCGCGAAATAATAAAGCACCCAGAAATCGCCGCCGCCATGCCCCGTCTTCGCCGCCAGTTCGCCCAGCGCGTCCTCCGTCGGCTTGACCTCGAACTTGGGCGCGCCGCCCCCCGCGCCCAGGCGCAGTTTCAGGCCGCCGCCGGTGCCCTGTTCCGCCGCGCCCCGCGTGCCCCACACCCGCTGCACGTGCGAATCGTTCGTCGTGGCGCCCATCAGGTTGCGCACCAGGCCGCCGTTGGACATCCGGATCAGGGAAGGCGTCGCGAAGCCGCCCTTGCCCTTCTGCTGCAAATACCCCGCCAGGCGGGGGGTGCAGGGAAGCGACTGGACCCGCACCGGCCGTTCGCCCGTGATGACCATCATGGGACCCAGCGAATGGGTGCAATAATAGTGATAGTTCTGCCAGCTTCGCCAACTGTGCACCGTCCAGCCGGGCTGCACCGGCACGCCGTCGATATAGGTGTAGCTCAGCGAACGGCACTCATGCACGTATTCGTATTCGGCGTACATCAGCTCGCCGAACAGGCCCTCTTTCCACTTGCGGGCCAGGTACATGTTGGCCGGGCTGAAGGGATAATTCTCGGCCAGGTTGTACACCTTGCCCGCCTTCTCCACCGCCTCGACCAGGCGCACGCCCTCGTCCATCGTGTGGAACGACGTCACCTCGGACAGCAC
>CAZSUH010000072.1:0-15196 GCA_964609905.1 uncultured Verrucomicrobiota bacterium | reverse complement strand
CGACCAGGCGCACGCCCTCGTCCATCGTGTGGAACGACGTCACCTCGGACAGCACATGCTTGCCCGCCTTGAGAGCGCGGATGGCGTCGTCCGCGTGGGCCGGACAGAAGGTCGCCAGGAGCACGGCGTCGAAATCCTGTTTCAGGAACTCGTCCGCGTCGGCGGTCACGAAGGCGTTCGGCTGGGCGTCCTTGAACCGGATTCGCATGTGCTCGTTGAAATCGCACCCCGCGACCACGTCGATGTTCAACGCCTCGCAGGTCTTGAAGAAACTCATGCCCCGGCCCAAGCCCCAGATGCCGAGCCGAATCCGTTTGTTCGTCTTGAATACTCGCGGCGCCGGCTTTGTCTTTGCCATTCGCTTGCTCCCTTGTTGAACGACAACCATATTCGAATTTCTTTTAAATCTCAATCCCTTCGTCATGGCACGTTGCGGCGTTGCGGCTCGTCAGGAGCCTCCAATCCGGAGCGTGGGCAAACCCCCGACGAAAGCGCAAACACCCCGTTGCCCGTGCGATGAGCTTGCACGGGCAGCATGCCCGTGATACGTTTCCCGAAATTTCAAGCAACCCCGCGGCCACGGTCATCGCTTGTTCCGTTGACGCCAATATGGGAGAGCTCCATGGATACGAAAGTCGCCGTTGTCGCTTGCCCCACGCCCGATCCCGCCCATTCGGCTTACCCGAACAACCGCACGCCGCTGCTGACGGCGCCCCTGCTGAAACTGCCGCTCGGCGCGATCCGGCCCGGCGGCTGGTTGAAGCATCAACTCGCGCTCATGACGGACGGCATGACCGGCCGGCTCGCCGAAATCAGCTCCTTTCTCGCGCCGGATAACGGCTGGTTCGGCACCGACAAGAACGGCTGGGAGGAACAGCCCTACTGGTTCCGCGGCTTCTACAGCCTGGCGCGGCTGACCGGCAACCCCCGCCTGCTCGCGGAAGCCGACCGCTGGATCGAGGCCGTGCTGTCCAGCCAAACCGCGGAGGGTTACTTCGGCGCCTCCGCCCACCGGGCCGTGAAGGGCGACAACGGCCAGGTCATCTGCGACCTCTGGCCCCATATGGTCATGCTGGATGCGGTCATCCGTCATTACGAAGCGACCGGCGACGCGCGGGTGATTCCGTTTATGACCCGCTTCTTCGCCTTCTGCCGCGACCTGGGCGACGAGCTGCTCCCCCCGTTCCGGCCGGGTTTCGGCAGCAACTGGTTCCCCGTCATCCAGTATTCGCGCGCGGGCGACATGCTCCCGCATCTTCACTGGCTCTACAACAAGACCGGCGACGCCTGGCTGCTCCCGCTGGCCGCCACGTTCTACCAGCGCATGTGGGGGCCCGAAAGCGAATGGCTGTGCGGGCATGTGATCAACTTCACCCAGCGGTTCGGCTATGCCGGCGTATACGCCACCCAGACCCGCGAGCCGCGCCACCTCGCGCTCACCGAGTACTGGTACGCCCAGCACCTCGGCACGTGGGGCCAGCAGCCGCGCGGCATTTTCGGCGCGGATGAAAACATTCGGTCGGGCTTTGTGGACCCCCGGCAGGGCTTCGAAACCTGCGGCTTCGGCGAGTTCGCCAAGAACTTCTACCAACTCGGCCGGCTCACGGGCAATCCGCTCTATGCCGACCGGGTGGAAGACCTCCTGTTCAACCATTTCCCCGCCTCCCAGACCGCCGACCTCAAGGGGCTCCACTACCTGACCGCCTCCAACCAGCCGCAACTGGATGCCTCGGAGCAACACGGCTACCAGAACAAAGGCCGGCAGATCTCCTACTCGCCGACGGATTACCGCTGCTGCCAGCACAATGTGGCCATGACCTGGCCCTGGCTGGTCGAAAACCTGTGGCAGGCCACGGCGGACGGCGGACTGGCCGCATGGATCTATTCGTCCTGCGACGTCACGGCGGCCGTGCGCGGCGGCAAGACCGCCCGCCTCCGCGAAACCACCGACTACCCCTTCCGCGGCACCGTGTCCTTAACCGTCGAGAGCGCGGAGCCGGCCGACTTCCCGCTCTACCTGCGCATCCCCCGCTGGTGCCGTTCGTTCCAGGTGCGGGTCAACGGCCAGGACGCCGCGGCGGAAACCCGGCCCGGCGAGTATCTCCGCCTCGAACGCCGCTGGACCCATGGCGACACCGTGACGATCGCCATGGCCATGCCGGTTTCCCTCACCACCTGGCCCCGCACCGGCAGCGTCACGGTGGATCGCGGGCCCCTGAGCTATTCCATCAAGATCGGCGAACGGTGGCAGCGATGCGGCGGCACCGACGCCTGGCCGGAATGGGAGGACTTCCCCACCACCCCCTGGAATTATGGCTTGGTGCTGGACGAAAAAGAGCCGACCGCGGGTTTCTCGGTGCGCGAGAAAAAAACCATCGCCGACCAGCCGTGGACGCCGGAGGCCGCGCCGATCGAAATCGCCGCGCGCGCCAAGCGCATCCCCGCCTGGAAACTGGTCCAGGAAACGGCGGACGTGCTGCGCGACAGCCCCATCCGGTCGAGCGAACCCGAGGAAACCGTCACCTTGATCCCGCTCGGTTGCGCCCGGTTGCGGATGAGTTGCCTGCCCGTGATCCGCGACGCGCCCCATGCCCAGGAATGGCGCTGAAAAGCCCGACCCTGTTCACGCGCCGGCCGAAGCGGCCGCCAGCTTCAGCAACACCACGGTATTCTTCGGAAGCGTGACCACCGGCTGGAAAACATTCCCCTTATAGATCTCGCTTCGCGTCAGCTTGAGGTCGCACGTTTCATCCACATAGTAATACTCGAGCCGCATGCCGCCCGGGTCAGTCATGCCGGAAAGGTCGACCGTCACATCCCGGTCTTCCGCTTCGTAATGGCTCAGCAGAATGGCGCCCTGCTTGCCGTCCGACGCCGCGCATACATAGACGCGCTCCAGGTCCGAGGCCGAGGCGACTTCGCGGCCCAGGCGGTACAGCTCGTTGAACGCCTTGAATGCGTAGAACGGCTTGCACGGGCCGTGGATATCGAAAATGCCGCAGAACTTTTTCCCCATGGCCGGCTGCGCATCGTAATAGGCGCCGAGATCCACCGGCGATTTCTGCATCGCGCAGAACATGCCCGCCACGAATGACGCGGACCGCATGGTGCTGTTGTCCTCCACGGACCATGGCTCGTCCATGTAGTTCCACTCGTTGAGAATGTTTTCGACCTTCCCGAACCCATATTCGTCGAGCGTTTTCCGGACGTACCCGGCGTGCGCCACCATCTCTTCGATCTTGTCCGTGTAGATATGCCACGAAAAAAAGTCGAGTGGCGCCCGCGTTTCCGACGTTGTGATATGCGTCAGGAAATCCGTGAAATAGGTGATGAATCCCTTGCTGAAGTCGGATTGATTCTCGCGTGTGTTGGCATAAAAACCGCAACCCGCATACCCGCCCACCTTGATCCCGGGAAATTGCTTTTTCAAGTAGTTCGCGGTCGTGACGTACAGGCGGAAATATTCGTCCTTCGTGCCCTGCCACATCGGCGGATTTTCGGGCTCGTTCCAAATCTCCCAGTACTCGATCCCGTACCGGAAGCCGTTTGCCCAGCCCTCGTTGTAATGGCGAACGATGCCGGCGCAGATCCTCGCCCACCGGTTAAAATCCTTGGGCGGGAAGATGTGGTATTTCCTGGGCGCATGCTCGATGCTGACGCCCAGCCTGTAAAACGTCTTCGTGCCGACCGCGTGAATGGCCTTGATGTAGGCGTCGGTGAACGCGAAATCGTAGGAGGCCGGGTCGTCCGGGTCCGCGTTGAAATCCGGAAAAATGCAGGGGATGTCCACAAAATGGCCGCTTCCGTACGGATACTCCGTGTCGTGCAACCGCGAATAGGGAATGCCCGCGTCCTTGAAATACGCCGACATGTTCCTGTGGAAAAGACGGGTTATGGGCCCGTTGTTCACTCCGTGCACCGGTTTCATGCGACCGACGGTTTTTCCGAAATCCACCTTGATCATGACAGGCCTCCCATCGCTCTTGCTCAACTCACCCGCAGCCAGTCGAACACCCGCGCATGGCAGATGCCGCCCGTGGCCGGGTCCACATTGTACACGAGAATCTCGAGCAGAATCGTGTCGGGCCTGGCATCATGCCCCAGCCGCTTCCAGGGAATGACGGCGCTGATCGCGCACCCGCCCGGCACGGGCTTTGAATCCGCGGCCACCTCCGGCGCCGCCGGATCGGCCTCACCACCCTCGCACTTGGCCATCGTATCCAGGCCGCATCCGTCCGCATGCGGCGTGAAGAAGACCTTGCTCACCGGCTGTTTTTTCGCGGCCGCCGGATCGGCCACCGACGGCAGGGTCTGCACCTCGATCGCGGTGCCCAGCCACGGCGTCCCCGGATTCGGCCGCAACATCGGCTCGCGATACAGGGCCGCCACCAGCAATCCGTTCTTCGCCGCACCCAGTCTCAACTCGGCGACGACCTGCTCGCCCTGCCGAACCGGTTGCACGGGCGCCTCGGCCAGCGCCGCATCGACCTCTTCCAGCCCGACCGTTTTCGGAACCCGAGCCATGGGGCACTTGAAGGAGGCGCTGTCGATTGCCAGCCCGCGCGCCGGCACGGTGACATCGTCCGCCGGTTCGCAGTCGAGCCAGAACTCGGGGCTCCCGCGCTTCACCTTGAGCGTCACCGACTCGCGCTTCGCCTCGCCGGGCGCCAGGTCGAAAGCAATTCGACGCAGGCTCGGCTTGCCGGCCGCTCCTTTCGGTCCGCCCGCCACCCGCACCGCCCCCTTTCCCGGAGCGAGCCCCAGGTTGGTCAGCGTTACCTCGAACGTCGCCGAACCCGACTCCCGAACGTCGGCCAGCGGCGTCTTCAATTCCACCTGCGTGCGCACCGCGGGCGTCTCCAGCGCGGGAAGCGGGAACCGGGCCCGGTAGGCCTCGTACTCCGCCAGCCGATCGGCCTTCAGCCGCGTGCCCGCGGCCCGCCAGTCGAACGGCTTGAATCCCAGGCGCAGGGCGGGCGAATCGGCGCGCAGGGAAAAATCGCCGCCGGCCGCGTCGGTGAACAGCGGGTCCGCGACCACGGCGCCGAGGTTCTGCCCCTTTTCCTGCTGCGCAGCCAGCGAGCGGCCGCCGAAGGACAGCGACGAGCCGTCGAGCGTCCAGTACAGGTTGTCCTCGGCCGTGTGCTGGCCCGTCCGGTCGCTGAGACCGGTGACCCGACCGTTGGCGAAGACGCACACGTTGCGCCGGAACACGGTCGTGCGATGCCGCTCGAGCTTGCCGAGGTTGAGGTGCTCCTCCCGGCTCAGCGCGAAAATGTTGTCCCGCACGAGGTTGTCCCGGCCGTAGTGCGTCGAGAAGGCGGCCTTCTTCGTGCCGCACACGAGGTTCCGCTCGATGCGCAGGCCCGAGCTGCCCTCGTCCGGGTAAATGCCCCAGGCGCCGTACCCGTAACAGGAAATATCGTGGATGACGTTGCCGCGCAGGACCAGGCCCGGTTGGATGCCCAGCGTGTAGATGCCGCCGTTGTCGCTCAGGATCTCCCGGTCGTTGATGTGGTGGATGTGGTTGAACTCGATGCGGTTCCCGACCGTGCGGGTCGGCGCGTAGCCCCACGTCCAGCCGCAGGAGATGCCCGTGTAGGTGCAGTTGAAAATGTGGTTGTGCAGCAGCCGGTTCCAGCCGCTGTTGCCCACCCACAGGCCGATGGCGCTGGGATACAGTCGCCCGCAGTCGCGAATTGTGCAGTCCACAACCGTCGTGGCCAGGGCCGGCACGTCCTCGTCCACGGGCGCGCACCCGACGGTTGTTTCGTTCCGCCGGACCATGTTCTCGTGCCCCATCTTGACGCCGCCCGCGCCCGCATCATACACGGTGCAGGCGGCGATCACGTTCCGCGTGCTGCCGGCCAGCACGTCGATGCCGTAGCCGTTGATGTGGGCGATCGTGCAGCCGTAAAAGACGCAGGACTCGGCGCCTTCCAGGATAATGGCACCGGGCACGCCGAAGGCCGCCTGGATGTAGCCGGGACAATCCCGCGGCAGCTCCCAGTGCTGGTGCGCAAATGTGAGATTCTCGAAGCGCAGGTGACCGACCCGCTTCGCGCCCTCTCCCTGCACGCGCACCAGCTCGGTCAGGCGCGGCGCCGCCACCACGGTTGTCGCCGGCGTCTCGTTCGGCAGCGGCAAATAATAAAGCCGGCCCAAGGGCCGATCCAGGTACCACTGCCCCGGCGTGTCGAGCGCCTCGAACACGTTTTCCACGAAATAGCGGGCGAACTCGCCCTGCTCATCCTTCAGGCTGCCGAGGCTCTGCGCGTGAAATTCCGCCACTCCGGCCGCTTCGTCGATCGTCTTGAACCGATGATGCGTGTCGAACCAGAGTTGGTAGGTGACCAGCTCCGCGTCTTCCCAGTTATGCCACCGGCGGATTTCGCCCGCTGCGAAGTTGGCGCGGTCCGGACCGTGACACCAGGTGAATCCGGCTTCCGGAAAGCCGGCCACGCCGGTGAACCGGTGAAAACCCGTCTTCGGCAGCCGCGGCCGGAGCCGCGGCTGGTCGTTCACGTACAGGCGGGTGAAGTTCCAGCGGCCGGCCGCCACTTCCGGCAGATCCGCAATCCAACACCGCAGGTTGCCGTGCCGCGTCTCCCGCCAGCCGTCGATGCGCCGGCCGCCGCTGATCACAGGCGCCGCGCCGGCCGCCGCCACATATCGAACCGGGCACGCTTCCGTGCCGCCGTCCTCGGGCGTGAAGCGCAGGGTTTCCGGAAGTTCATACACCCCGGCCGCCAGTTCCACCGTCACCGGTTTGTTCAGGCCGCCCCGCGCCGCCCGCAGGCGGCGCAGCGCGTCCCGAGCGCCGGCCAGAGTGGCCACCGGACCGTCGGAGCCATCGGCGGCGGGTGTGGACAAGAGGCCCGACCAACGGTCATGGCCCGCGGGAGAAACGTGAAGGCGCAGGTTGTCGCTGTTCATGCCTGCACTTTAGCATGGAACCCCCAGGCACCGCCATTATTCGTGCGAAGGGCGATCACAACCTCATTCTTTCCCTTCTTCCACAGCGCCTTGATCGTCATCATGTTCGCGTCGATGGGATTCGTGGCCTTCGTGTTGCAGCCCATTTCCTTGCCGTTCACGAACACCTTGAACGGGCCATCCGCGCCGATCGTGAGCGTGCCCGAACCCGCCTTTTTCGTGACAACGGCGCCGCGGCCGTAAATCAGCCCGTCCCGGGGCTTGCCCTCGTAGCGCGGGCGAATGTCTTCAAAACCAAATTGCCCGTTGCGATCGAGTTTCGAGAATGCCACGCGTTTCCCTGGATAGCCCGTTTTCGCGATCGGCGTTTTGTCGGCCAGCAGGGCCGAACCGACGACGTTGGCGAGATGCATCGGATCCTGGCCGTATTTCCGCTTGAGGGCGGCGACCTCCTTCTTGAGCGCGGGCAGGAAGCCCGGCGCCAACACCTTCTTCTCCTCGCCCACCTCCAGCATCTCGGAGAGCGCCTGCGCGCCGTCGGTGTTGGGGAACGCCTTCACAATCTCGCGCGCCTCCCGGTAGGCGGCCGTCAGCTTGTCGTAGCTCGCCAGCAGGTTCGCGGCCACGGGCTTGAACGCCGCGGGGTTGGACAGCGCGCCCTGCACCTTTTTCCAGTCGGCGTAGGCGCGGTAGGTCGGCGCGTAAATCACCATGTCCTTCATGACCGTGCTGAACCGGTCAGCCTTCGGCGTTAGCGGCGACCCGCCGAACACGCCGCGCTTGGTGTCGTACCGCTCCTGCTGCCAGTCGTCGGAGCGATACTTGTCGCGGTCGGCTTTCTTGCGGAAGTCCGGCACTTCCATGGGCTTGCCGCCCTCGCACTGGCTGCGCAGCGCCTGGATGCCGGGGATGGTCACGTCGCAGCCCCCGTAGATGTCGAACGGCCCCTTTTGGCCGAAGAGAATTTCGCGGGCGAAATAGTAGAGCGTCCAGAAATCGCCACCGCCGTGACCCGTCTTGGCCGCCAGTTCACCCAGCCCTTCCCACTGCGCGTTGACGTTCAACATGGGCGATCCGCCCGATGCGCCGAGGCGCAACCGCACGCCGTCATGGCCGATCGTGAAGGCGCCGAGCGTGCCCCACATGCGCTGGCTGTGGCTGTCGTTCGTGGTCGCGCCCATGAGGTTGCGGACCACGCCGCCGTTGTTCATCTGGATGAGCGACGGCGTCATGGTGCCGTTCAGCGCGCCCTGGCCGCGGAGGTAGCCGGCGAGCCGGGGCTTGGACGGGAACGTCTCCACCCAGGTCGGCCGCGTGCCGGTGATCACCATGACGGGCCCGAGCGAATGGGTGCAGTAGTAGTGGAAGTTGAACCAGCTCCGCCAGTTGTGCACCGTGTGGCCGGGCCTGACCGGGATGCCGTCGATGTAGGTGTAGCACAGCATCCGGCACTCGTGGACATATTCGTATTCGGCGTACATCAGGTCGCCGAACAGGCCTTCCCGCCAGCGGTTGGCCAGCCACATGTTGGCGGCGCTGAAGGGGTAGTTTTCCGCGAGATTGTAGACCAGCTTGCGCTTCTCCACTTCCTCCACCAGTTTCACGCCCTCGGCCATCGTGAAGAACGAGGTCACTTCCGACATCACATGCTTGCCGGCCTGCAGACACCGGATCGCGTCCTTGCCGTGCGAGGGGCAGAAGGTGGCCAGCAGCACGGCGTCGAAATCCTGCGCCAGGAACTCGTCCGCATCCGCGGTCACGAACGCGCCCGGATTCTGAACCTGGAAATTCTTGCGCATGTGCTCGTTGTAGTCGCACCCCGCGACCACATCGATGTTGAGGAACTTGCAGGTGCTGAAAAAGCTCATGCCCCGTCCGAGCCCCCAGATGCCGAGCCGAATCCGTTTGTCCGTGTCGAAAACCCGTGGTATTGCCGATGCCTTTGCCATGGAAACGCTCCTGTGTGAATGACCGCTGTATACCAACCGGCTTTGTCGAATTGGAAGCATATTCTTTTGATCCCGCCTTCGGCAAGGGCTATGATGCACGAAAACAGGAGCCTGTCATGTCCGCCCTTTCCATTCTTTCCGCCGACAATCGGGAAAAAATAGAAGCCCTGCTGGCCGAAACCAAAGCATGCGGCGGCCTGGCTCCCGTGGATCTCGACCGGTTCTGGGCCGACCAGAAAATAGCACGGTCCAATCCCTTCGGCCGCGACATTCCCCAACTCCCGCTCGGCATGCTCATGAGCGACGAATGCGTGTACGACGAGCTCGGAATCCCCCAGGACTTCTGGCGCTACGCCCACGACGACGCCTGGCGCCTTTCCCTCAACAAGGCCTACAACGACAAGGCGGAAAAAATCGTCGGTCGCCGCCTGCTGAGCGAATCCCCCGCCACACCCCAGCTCCAGTGGCCCGCCGTCAAGGGACTGCACGACGTGTTCGAAGCCAAAAATATCTGGCAGTCCGACTCCTGGTGGCTCGAACAGTCCGCGCACGACGAGCGCGAACTGGCGGCCCTGCTCGACCGCGTCGAGGCCCGCATTCCCCGCATGCGCGAATTCATTCTGCCTCCGGAATGGGAATCCAAGAAAAAGCGACTCCTCGCCGCCGGCGCCAGTGTCCCGCTCTATCGCGGCCAGCGCGGCCCCGTCACGTTCGCCACCTCCATCTACGGTGTCGAACCCCTGTTGTTCCTGCTCCTGGATAATCCCGCGCTGGCGGCCCGCTTCCGCGATGCGATCCGGGATTCCATGCTGGCCCTCGCCCGGGTGCTCGACGAGGAAGGCGGTTATACGCCCGAAACAGCGCCGCACGGTTTCTGGTTCTTCGACGATAACTGCTACCTGCTCACGCCGGAGATGTATGCCTTTTTCGGCCTGCCCATCCTGAAGGCCCTGTTCGACCGCTACAGCCCGAATCCCGGCGACACCCGCTACCAGCATTCCGATTCCGCCATGGGCCACCTGCTGCCGCTGCTCGGCACGCTCAACATGACCGGCGTCAACTTTGGCCCCACCCTGCGGGCGGACGAGATTCGCCGCCATATGCCCGGCGCGATTATTGAAGGTCAGCTTGCCCCGTTCGCGCTGAGCCGCAACGACGAAGCCGGCATCGTGGCCGAACTGCTCCGGGATTTCGAGCTGACCCGCGATTCGCGCGGGCTGGTCTTCGCCACCGCCGGCTCCATCAACAACGGTTCGCGCCTCACCGGCATGCGGCTCATCATGGCCGCCATCCAGCGCTACTGCCGATATCCCTGACTATCTCCCGCACACCTTCAGAATTTCCGGCATGGCCTTCATCGCGGCCTTGTAACCCGCTTCCTCAATCTCCGGTGCCCGGTGAAATTCCATGAAAAACACGTTCGCCAGGTCGGGCCGAATCAGGTAATCCGGGGGCTCGATGCGAAACCGCATCTCCGCCACCTGCGACTCCATGATCCGCATGGCAATGCCCAGCACGTCGAACAGCCCCGGCTCCCGCTCCCACGCCTCGATTGCCTTCACCACCGGCGCCAGAAAAGAATGGGCGGCCGCGTCGCGCCAGCGGCGGGTCGTCCGGCCCATCAGCTCCTGCACGCGCCGCCCGCGGTCTGTTTTGGCTTTGCGGGCCGGCTTCCGCCCCGCCATCCGGTCCGGCGTCAACGGTTCGAAATGCGCCACATCCACGGCGATCACCACGTCCGCCCCCAGCTTCCGCGCCACGTTCACCGGCACCGGATTGACCAGCCCGCCGTCCACCAGCAGACGCCCGCCCCAATGAACCGGGGTGAACAGCCCCGGCACCGCGACGCTGGCGCGAATCGCTTCCGCCGTCCCGCCCGAGTCCAACACCACCTCGGCGCCCGAGGCCAGATCCGTCGCCACGGCGGCGCAGGGAATAGTCAGATCCTCCAGCCGCCGGTCCCGCGCATACTGCCGGATGAACGCCAGCACCCGGGCTCCGTCAATCAGGCCGGACCGGGGAATGCGCGCCTCGACGAAATAACGCAGCGCCTGCTTCCAATCGAGATGCAGCACCACCTCGCGCATGTCGTCCAAGCGGTCCGCCGCCAGTCCCATTCCAACCAACGCGCCCATGCTCGTTCCCGCCACGACATCCGCCGCGAGGCCCGCCTCGCGCAATGCCCGCAACACCCCCATGTGCGCGATCCCCCGCGCCCCCCCGCTCCCCAACGCCAGCCCGATCTTTTTCCGCGCCCTCATTCTGACTTCCTCTCCGTGTCCCCCCCGATCCCCGCGTCTCCACGTCTGCCTTCGCGTCTCCCTTCTTGCGTCCGCCGTAACCCAGCGTGTAACCTATATCATTTCGCATGAAAACCGACAATGTCAACCCGCTGATCCGCCTGCCGCTCCGGCACGGCCTGTTCCGGCTGGCCGGCCCGATGTTCGGGAGCGCCCTGCTTCAGAACGCCCAGAGCCTGATCGACCTGTTCTGGGTGGGCAAGCTGGGCGCCGCGGCCGTCGCCGCCCTGTCCCTGAGCGGCACGGTCCTGTTCCTCATGTGGCCCCTGGTCATGGGCATGTCCGTGGGTACCGTCGCCCTGGTGTCGCGCCATGTCGGCGCGGGGCGTCCGGACAAGGCCGCCGCCGCGGCCGGGCAATCCCTGGGTTTGTCCCTGATCGCCGGCGCGCTGGTCGGTGGCGGCGGGCTTCTGGGGCTTAACGCCATCCTGGGCCTCATCGGCCCCGAACCGGCCGTGGCGGCACTGGCCCGGCAGTACCTGGCCATCTCGTTCATCGGCTTTGGCACGGTTTTTCTGCTGAGCCTCTCCACCAGCGCCATGCAGGCCGCCGGAAATGCTTTTCTGCCCATGGCGGCCATGATCCTGGCGAATCTGATCAACCTGGCGCTGGATCCAATGATGATCTTCGGCTGGCTGGGCTTCCCGGCCATGGGCGTGCGCGGCGCCGCCTGGGCCACCGTCTTGTCGCAGGCCGCCGCCTGCGCGGTGGTGACGGTCAGCCTGTTTCGAGGCATCCCCCGGCTCAAGGTGACCTGGCATAACCTGATTCCGCACCTGGGTCTGGCGCTTCAAATTTTCAAGATCGGCATCTTCAGCGCCGGCCAGATGCTGGCGCGCAGCCTGATGGCGCTGGTCCTGTTCCGCATCGTGGCGACCTGCGGCACGGCCGCCCTGGCGGGCTACGGCATCGGCATGCGGTTCCACCAGATCATCCTGCTGCCCTGCTTCGTGCTGGGCAACGCCGGCGCCGCGCTGGTGGGTCAGAATCTCGGCGCCGGCCGGCCGGACCGCGCCGTCCGCGCCGGTTGGCTCGCCTGCGGCATCGGCATGGTCTTGAACGCGGCGGCGGCCCTGGCTCTGTTTCCTCTCGCGTCCCTGCTGACCGGCTTTTTCACGGACGATCCCGCGGTTATCGCGGTGGGCGCCCGCTACCTGCGGTTGGTTTCGCCCTTTTACATCTTCGCCGCCATGGGGATCATCCTGGGCCGCGGCATGAACGGCGCGGGCGACACCGTGCCGACCATGCTCATCACGATCCTCACCCTGTGGGGCGTCCAGGTTCCCCTCGCCCATCTCCTGGCCCGGGTGTTCGATCCGGCCACCACCGGCGTCTGGTGGTCCATCGCCATCTCCAACACGCTCAACGGCCTGATTACCGCCGCCTGGTTCCAGGCCGGCCGCTGGAAACGCCTGAAGCTGGGATAGGCCGGATCAAGCCGGCCGGATCCGGCGCACCAGGCCGAATTGAACCGCCACCGACACCACGAGGGCGGCGGCGCAGACCGCATACATCACGGCATCGTCGTTCAGCCGGGTCATAAACCACTCGCTCACAAACAGCCCCGCAAACGAGCCCAGCCCCACGAGGCACTCGTTGACCCCGATATTGCGCGACCGATTGCCCGCGTTGGAGGCGTAAAAAACCGCGCAAAAAAACATGAACCCCGCCCACAGACCCAGCAACCCGATCCCCGCCGCCGTGACCGCATAGGCCGGAAACACCCATAGCCACGCCAGCCCGGCCGCCGCCAGGAGCTGCACCGCCACCAGCACCTCGATCCGGTACAGCCATCGCTGCGCTTTCACCATCAGGCCGCCGGCTGTGGCCTGCAACATCATATGCACGAACAGCGGCACGCCCGCCAGGGCCGCCGGCACGCCCGCCCGCCCCGCCAGCGCGGGGTAAAAGGTCTGCAGCGGCCGCTGCACGAACACGGCGGTGAAGATCATCATCCACGCCACGCCCACGTATGCCTCATGCAGCCCCGGCCGCCGCGCGGACGACACGTCCACGTGCTCGTCCGCCGAGGGCAAATCGCTCGGCCGTTTCCGATGACGGAACAACAAAACAAAAATGACCGCCGTGCCAGCCAGGACCAGCAGCGACATCGCCAGGCCGCCCGCCTGGTACAGGGATCCGGAACACAGGAAACCGAGGCCGGCCCCGCCGCTCCAGGCGGTGGTGTAGAGCGCCGTGGAGCGCGCCAGGCCGCCGGGCGGCGTTTCGCCCCGCATGAAGGTCTGAAAGGCGTTGAAAAAAACGGCGCTCGCCGCCCCGAATCCCGCCAGCATGAACAGCAGAGGCACAAACGCCGTCACCAGCAGCGACGCGCTGCCGGTAAGGAAGCAGGCGACGATGCTCGCCAACACCAGCCGCCGGGCGTTGCGGCGGGTCAGAAGCGCCCCGATCGCCAGGCTGCCCGCCATGTAGACCAACTGGAAAAGCCCGCCCAGCCAGGCGCACTGGAGCGTGTTCAGGCCCCGCTCGCCCGCGCCATAACTCACGGCAAACAGGACCAGGAACACCACGGCGTCCAACACGGCCGGCGACACGAAAATCAGGATCATCTGCCATCTCCTATGCTGGGGGCACATTGTGCGGGACGGTGCCGGAGCCGCGCAAGGCAAATTGCGGGTGTTTTCACTTGAACCCGAAACTGGTTCTTGAAATCGCCATCGCGGCGTGTTACGGTTTCCGCAACAAACGGACGCCATTCATGAGGTGGTTATGAAACGCGGCCTGAAAAACACGCTCCTCGTCCTGGGTCTCGCCACACTCGCCGCCTGCTCCGGCGAAAAACCCAAACCCGCCGGCCGCCTGACCCTTGCCGTCATTCCCAAGGGCACCACCCACGAGTTCTGGAAAGCCGTCCACGCCGGCGCCCTCCAAGCCGCCCGCGAACTCGAGGTGGACATCGTCTGGAAAGGCCCTCTCAAAGAGGACGATCGCGAGGCCCAAATCGCCGTGGTCGAGGACTTCATCAGCCGCGGCGTGGACGGCATCGTCCTCGCCCCGCTCGACGACACCGCCCTCCGCAATCCCGTCGCCGACGCCGTCCACGCCGGCATACCCGTGGTGATCTTCGACTCCGCACTCAAGAGCGACCTCTTGACCAGTTTCGTGGCCACCGATAACGCCGAGGGCGGCCGCAAGGCGGGCGTTTTCCTGGCCAACTTGTTGAACGGCAAAGGCCGCGTGGCCATGCTCCGCTACGCGGAGGGCTCGGCCAGCACCATGAGCCGTGAACAGGGCTTCCTGGATGCCGTCGGCCGCTACGAGGGCCTCACCGTGGTGAGCGCCAACCAATACGGCGGCGCCACCACCGAGACCGCTTACAAGGCCTCCGAAAACCTGCTCGCGCCGCTCAAGCAGGCGGACGGTTCGCTCGCGCTCGACGGAATCTTCTGCCCCAACGAATCCACCACGTTCGGCATGCTCCGCGCCCTGCAGGAGGCCGGACTCGCCGGCAAGGTCCGCTTCGTCGGTTTCGACAGCTCTCCCAAACTCGTCGAGGCGCTCGACAAAGGCCAGATCGACGGTCTCGTGCTCCAGAACCCCGTCAACATGGGCTATCTCGCCGTCAAAACCCTCGTCGCCCACCTGCGCGGCCAGGCTGTCCCCGCACGGATCGACACCGGCTCCACGCTCGTGACCCGCGACAACCGGAACGAGCCCGCCGTCCAGGCTCTCCTGGCTCCCGACTTGGGCGCGCTTCCTTGATCCTCGCGCCGTCCAGCCCGGTCCGCCTCGCCATGACCGCCATCCGCAAGCGGTTCGGCGCCACGGATGCCCTCGACCGCGTCGATTTCTCGGTCTCCGGCGGCGAAGTCCACGCGCTGGTGGGCGAAAACGGAGCCGGTAAAAGCACGTTGATGAAAATCCTCTCCGGCGCGGAACAGCCGGATTCCGGCGCCATGCGCCTCGACGATGCACCTTATGCGCCCCGCCATCCGCTCGACGCGCGCCGGCTCGGCGTGGCCATGATCTACCAGGAACTGGCGCTCGCGC
>CAZSUH010000071.1:0-16276 GCA_964609905.1 uncultured Verrucomicrobiota bacterium | reverse complement strand
TTCCCTGGTATATCAGCCCCTTGTCCCACAGGCTTTTGAACACCCACCAGATGGATTCCATGTAGGCGGGGTCCATGGTCTTGTAGTCATGGTCGAAATCGACCCAGCGGCCCATGCGGGTGACGATCTCGCGCCATTCGCGGGTGTAGCGCAGCACGATGGAGCGGCAGGCTTCGTTGAACACGTCCACGCCCAGTTTCTCGATGTCGCGCTTGCCGCTGACCCGGAGGCTCTGTTCCACCTCATATTCCACGGGCAACCCATGGCAGTCCCACCCGAACCGCCGTTCCACGAAGGCGCCGCGCATGGTCTGATACCGGGGCACCACGTCCTTGATGGTCCCCGCCAGCAGATGGCCGTAATGCGGAAGGCCCGTCGCGAACGGGGGCCCGTCGTAAAACACGAATTCGCGGCCGCCGCGCCGCTGCTCCAGCGAACGGGCAAACACATCGCGCGCTTTCCAGAACGCCAGCGTCTCATGTTCGAGCGCCGGAAAATCCATCTTGCGGGGGGCAGATTGGAACATCGTCATTTTCTCCCGAACATCAAACTCACGATCCGGCGGAATCCCGTGGGCCCCTGCTTGAGCTCCCGCGAGCCCCGCGTGATCTTGCATAGACTCACGCCCAGTTCCTCGGCAATCCGGCGTTGGGAATACCCCGCTTTGAGCAGCTTCACCAGCCGCCAGCGCAGGGCGATCTTGTCCATCTCGCGCGGCGTTAAAATCGCGCGGATGAAATCCTCCGCGGTCCGGGCATCGCCCAATTTGGCCAGGGCGGCCGCCAATTCACGGACCATCGACTCGCGTTCCGTCTCGTTCACCGTCGGATTCTTCCTGTGGCAACAGAAGGGGCGTGGATCCACGCCCGCAGGCCTGATCAGGTTGGAGCGGGTGACGGGAATCGAACCCGTGTGACCAGCTTGGAAGGCTGGAGCTTTACCACTAAGCAACACCCGCGAGCATTCGATCAAGTGTGGAAATAGTGCCGTTTCGGGCCGTGTTTGTCAAGGCCCCGATCCACTCCGTTTTATTGTCAACCGGCTGAAGGTTTTCGGTTGACATTCCACCGACCCCTCTTTTAGAGTGGGGCCATGAACGCGGTTTCCCCAGCATGCAACGGCGTGCTGGAGCGGATTCGCGCCGGCGGCTGGATTTCCGGCCAGGCTCTGTGCGACTCGCTCCGCTGCTCCCGCGCCGCGGTCTGGAAACAGGTCCAGGCCCTCCGCCGTCAGGGATACGCCATTGACGCCCGACCCCGCATCGGTTACCGATTGATCCGCCCGCCCGACACCCCGCTGCCCGCCGAAGTCATCCCTCGGCTCACCACCCGCGTCCTCGGCCGCGAGCTGCTCTGGTTGGCCACCGTTGATTCCACCAACCGGCTGGCCCTTCAAAAAGCCGACGCCGACGCTCCGACGGGGCTCGTTGTTGCCGCCGACACGCAACGGGCGGGACGGGGCCGGCTGGAGCGGGACTGGTTCTCGCCGCCCGCCAAAAACCTGTATGCCTCGCTCCTGCTCCGCCCCCGGGCGCCGCTCGACCGGATCGCCTCGTTGACGCTCGTGCTCGGCCTGGCCATCCGCCGGGCCATCCGCACGCTGGCGCCCGGCCTCGAGCCCCGCATCAAATGGCCCAACGACATCTGGCTGGGCGGGCGCAAACTGTGCGGAATCCTCTGCGAGATGCGCGCCGAACCCGACCGCGTCCGGCATGTGATTGCCGGCATCGGCCTGAACGTCAACGCCGAAGCGGCGGATTTCCCGGCCGGCCTGCGCGCCACCGCCACCTCCCTGAATATCGAAACCGGCCAATCCTATTCCCGCGCCGCGCTCCTGGCCGCCCTCCTGAACGAAGCCGAACCGCTGCTCGCCCGCTGGGAAGAAGCCGGGCTGAAGCCATTTCTCGATGAGTGGGCCGGGGCCGATCTGCTTCGCGGCCGCGCCGTCACGCTCACCCAGGGGGCGGACGAACGGCACGGCCGGGCCGACGGCATCGAACCGGACGGATCTCTCCGGCTCCGGGACTCCAGCGGGTCCATACGCCTGATTCATTCCGGCGACGTCCATATCCGCTCCATTGACGGCCGGCGCGCCCGGAAGCCCGGCTCATGAGGGTTTCCGGGACCAGGCCACCCGCCGCAACCGCGCTCGCCCTTCTTGTGGCCGCCTCGCTTTCCGCCGCCCCCGAATCCGGACCGGTCGTCGAGGTTACATCGAGCCGCCTGGCCGGCCGTTCTTATACATCTCCTTATGCGCCGATCTCCCTGGCCGAACAGGCCGCCTCGCGTCCCGGCGTCCGGCTCGTGCGGCAGGGGGTCGGCGCTCCCCAGGCTGACCTGAGAATCCAGGGCGGCGCGTTCAACTCCGCGGGATTCGCCGTGGAGGGCCTTCCTCTGATCAATCCCCAGACCGAACATTTCCACGATCTGCCGATCCCTCCCCTGTGGGGCGGTTCCGTCACACTACTCACCGGGCTCGATCAATTTCGCGCCTATTCCGGACATGCCTCCGGCTCCATCGACGTGGAACTCGCCGAGCCGGACGATCATGCCACGTGGGGGTTGACCGCCGGCGACGACGGCCTCTGGGCGCCCTCGATGGCCGCCGGCTGGCGACGGCCGACGACGGCCGGAAAAACCAGGTCCGGAGCCGTGTATGCGGAGTACGACCGGATCGACCGGACGGACGGCTACTCGGACAACGCGCTTTCCCGCTGGAGCGGCGGCGCGATGGTTCAGAGCACGGATGCCTCTCTCAACTCGCGCGCCACGCTGCTGGGCGCGCTGTCCACGCGCCACTTCGGGGCGCGTGGCTTTTACGGCGCGCCGCCCGGGTTCCCGGCCGAGGAGAAGCTGAACGAATCGCTGCTGCTCGGTTCCCTGCGCACCCTGGATCCGGAACGTCCGGGCCGGATTACGGCGGCCTGGCAGCGCTCCGACGACCGGTACTGGCTCGACCGCCACGACCCGGATTTCTACGCCAACCACACGGTGTCGGATGCCTACGCCGTCCACGCGGACCACGCCGCTCTTTTTTCCCCAGCGTTCGCGCTCCGGATGCGGCTCGACCTGAACGAGGAGCGGATCGACGGCGAATACACGGGCCGACTGCCGGGCACGGGGCTGGGCGAGCATGCACGACGCCGCCTGGGAGGCGCGCTGATTCCGGAATGGACCATCGCGGATGTTGTCGTTTCCGCCGGAGGCGGCGGCGAGTGGTTCGACGCGGATACGCCGGCCTGGCTGCCGGCCGCCCAAATCGCCTGGACACCCGCCCCGCCCCACACCCTCCATGCCGGAATCTCCGGCGCCGTTCGACAACCCTCCTATACCGAACTGAACTACGAATCGCCCGGCAGCTTGGGAAACCGCAATCTCAAACGCCAGGAATCCCTGCGGGGCGAAGCCGGTTGGGAGTACGTGGAGAACGGATTTCGGATCGGCGCGCAACTTTTCACGGAGCACGCCCGCCGCGTGGTGGATTGGATTCAAACGGAACCGGACGCCCGCTGGACCGCCGTGAATCTGGGACGGGTTCGCGCCTGGGGGCTGCTGGCGCACACGTCCCGGGTGCTGGGCGCGCATGGTCGCTTCCACGGGGAGTACATGGCCCTTGACAAACACGCGGAGGAAACGGTCTATGCAAGCCGGTACGCGCTCGATTACGCCCGGCATGAGTTTCGCGCGGGACTCCGCTTCTCGCCCGTTCCGAACTGGCGGTTCGGCGTGTGGCAAACCGCCGGCTTCCAGGCGGCCAATCCCGCGCGCCGGTCCGGTTCGACCCGCTTGGAATCCAACCTGGAAGCCCAGTACCAGCTCCGGCGATATGGCGCGCTGTTTTCGGCCGGAGTGGCCAACCCCTGGGATGACGACTTCGAAACGTTCCCTGGGCAACCCGCCGCGGGCCGCCAGGTTTATCTGTCCGCCGCCGTCGTCCGGTGAGCGCGGCGCCTATTTCTTGCCTTCCCGGAAATAGATCCGGCCCGGCTGAAACGGCGCGTTCGCGTCAACCCGTTTGCAACTCACGACGTCGCTGGTCGGTCCGCTCGGACCAAGCGAGCCGCCCGGAATCTCTTTCCAGGGGAAAATCGTTTCGTTCCCCAGCGTATCCCGCCAAACGGTTCCGGCGCCGTCTTCCAGCAGGCGCATGGCGCCCATGTAGGGCTCCACGCGCGCATATCCTTCCAGGAGCGGCACGAACCGTGCGGGGTTCCACCAGTCCGAACAGGCGTCCGCGGCCGGAAACCGGTTCACCTCAACCCCCACCTGGTAGAACAAGCGGCACGACAGCCCGCGATGATAGGCGGTCAGCGCGTCGACCCCGTGTTCGCGCAGTTGGGCGGCGTCCAGGTCGGCCGTTTCCACATCCTGATAGATGAACTCCTGACCGTGAATGAAATCGTAGGCGGTGCCGGCTTTGGGTGTGCCGAAAATGCCCCCGGCGTCCACATAATAGAGCATGCCGAGTTCCTCCTGGAAACGGCGCTGGATGGCCAGTTCCGAGTCGTGCATGGAATAGACCCATGAACCTTTCTCGTCGTGCTGGTAATGCAGCGTGTCGCAGGCCATGTTGAAGTGGCTGTCGCGGTACACGCCGCTGATGCCGCAGGCCTTGAGCTGCCGGAACCGTTCGAACAGATATTCCTGATACGCCTTGTTCCGCTGGTTGACCGCGAACAGCACATGCCCGTACTGGTTCCGGTCGCATTGTCCCGCCATATCCCGCGCGAACAGGCCCGGAATCATCTTCTCCAGCGGGCTGAAGGAGGAGAAGTGCGAGCCGAACCACATGTACACGTCGATCTCCAGATCCAACGCCTTTTGCATCGCCTGCTTGAGGCCCTCCCAGCCGCCATAACAGTCCGCGATCTCCAGCTCGATCGGACAGCACATATTGCCGATGAAATTGTACTGGTTGCGATCGTCGTGAAAACGGGGCGCGATGTCGGTCTCGTTGCTGCGCCAGAACGGCATCAGATAGGACCGATGAATACGCCATTCGTGCAGCTTTTTCCAGATGGCGGGAAGGTTCTGCATCCGGGCGATCTCCCACGTCTCCACGTGGGCGGAAGGCCGGGGAATGTCGAAGCGCAGAATGCCCGCATGCGCCCGAAGCCGCGCCTGCACGTCCTGGCGAAGCGCCAGGAAATGGTTGCGCACCGCCGTATCGCCAGTTCCCGGCCTGGGCGCCGCCAGGATCTGCCGCTCGGTCGTGCTGACAGTGTCACTCAAATCGAAACAGAACTGGTGGAAATGGAGCAACGTGCGGTCGCCGGCCGCCTTGTGAAAAAGCGACCGCACGTGGGAAGGCCGCTCATGGACGGTCAGCAACATGTGCGCATCGTCATATTGGAACGTGAATCCCTGGAGTTGGGCATGGAACGGCAGATGCTGAAACAGGGTGGGATTGGGGATGCCCGGGACCGTCCACCCGGAATCGTACGCCGTTTCGCGCGTCAGGCGCTGGACCGGCGGCCCGAAAAAGTTGCGCATCAGGAAGGTGTTCCCGTCGGCATGGCCGCCTAGTTCCCAGGTGGCCCGGTCTTCGATCTGAAAGATCCGGAAACCGGGCGCCTCATACCGGAATCCATACGCGAATCCCTCGTAAAGAATCCCGTCGATTATCTGCTGCGCCGGCCGAAACACCCAGTCCAACCGGAACGCCTCCCCCCCCGCCGGTTCCCCCCACGACGCCGTGCTCACCCTCGGATGAAGAGCCGAATCCGCCCAGGCCATCTTCGGCGCGATCCTGAAAATCGGCGCCGTATGCACCATCACCGCGCCCCCGGTGATCTCCTCAATCCCCAGGAATTTCAACCGATCCATCATCCAGCCATCCGCCGTGGCCACTAATGGAAATATCGGCTCATCCGGCGCGCGAAGCGCCTTGCCCCGCCAACAGACTTCCCGGACCCCGTGAAACCAGCCATCCCTCACATCTACATGAATTTCCACGCCAACGCCTGGAAATCGTATCGTATGGCTCATGTCGGTCCGCCCGCCTTCTGTTTTCCTTCTCACCTATCAGAAAGTTGAACAATCACGCTTCAAAAATGAAAAAAAAACGTCCCATATCGGAATAATGGCTCCTTTTTAAGTTACACAGTTTTGAAGCATCTTTCGTGCTAGGTTATGATCGAATCCTGGAAAATCCATGCTGGAATCAGAATGGACGGCCCCGATGCGCCGGACACACTTTGTACAGACAGGCTTTGGGCCGAGCCGCGCTGAGCGCGCAAAAACCGCTTTTCCGGGGATCCCGCCACCCCGCGCAGGATCCGGCGGGCGCGCCGTCCCGGGCGGCTATTGCGCGCGCCGGATTATGAACGTGTCCCGGACATTTCGTTGCGCCGCAAGGTTTCGTTTTCCGCTCGGACCGGTCGCAGGAGCCATTGCGGTCAGCATCCACAAACCCGCCGCATGTCCCCAAGGGGCGCGGCTTGGAAGCATTCGCCGGCGCGGCCGGCTTGGCCTGCAGGAGGCCTGGGCACGCCACCCCTAAAAAGCTGATCCCCGACATTTTGATAAATTGCCGCCGGTTCATTTCTCCTCTCCCTTATTCTCGTACTCCTTTATGATTCCGAATTCCAGCGGCCTTGTCGAGTGTGATTGTGAAACGTTTTTTGAGCGCAACCAACGGAAGGGCGTACGGGCGATTCCCTTTTCCATTGCGCGACGCGACTAAACGCGATATAACACCGCCATGCCTATTTACGAATACGAAGCCCTCGACCCGCAACAAAGTTGCGACCGTTGCAAGCGGCGCTTCGAGGCGGTTCAGCGCATCGCGGATCCGCCCCTCACCGTCTGCCCGGCGTGCGGCAAGCCCGTTCGCAAACTGATCTCCCTGCCCTCCATCGGCGCTTCCGTCTCGGGATTCGACGACCATGCCAGGAAAAAGGGATTTCACAAGCTGAAACGGCTCAGCAAGGGCGAATACGAGGTCAAATACTAGCCGTCTGTCGGACTTTGCGCAACAGCTCGAATCCTCTTTCTGGCCTCATTTTTCGGGCCGCTCTTCGGGAACCGATCCGGCCGCCAGAAACACGTTATGGCAGCGTCGCAGGAGTTCCGCCCTCCGGTACGACGGGCGCTTGAGCAAAGTCCGACAAGCGGCCAGTTGGCCCGGCTTAAACGGGCTTCGCCTCGAGCGAACGCGCCACGCTCACGCCCAGGTTCTCGGCATGATCGCTGATTCGCTCCAGCAATCGCAGCGTCTCGGTGAAGATCACGTCCGCTTCGGAGTGACAGCCGCCCGACTCCAGGCGGTGGATGTGCGCCAACCGCATTCGTCCATACAACCGGTCGAACTCGCTTTCCATCCGGCAGACTTCTCTGGCTTTTCGGGTATCGTTCTCCGCAAAGGACTGGATGGCCAGCAGATAGGTTTGAAGCGCATTGGACCAGAGGCCTTGCAGGGCTTCGACGCCCGGAGCGGTGAACGTCACGTTGTTTTCCAATCGTTCCCGCGCTAACTCGGCAATATCTTCGGCCATATCCCCGATACGCTCGATATCGACGAGCAGATTCTTGATTTGGAAACAGCGCTGCTGTTGCGTCAGCGTCAGATCCCGGTTCATGAGCATGTTCGTGAAATGCGCCAACTCTTTGACGATCGGGTCCACCTGTTCGTTCTCCTGGGCCAGGACGCTTTGAATCTTGGCCTCGTCCAGCGTGATCAGCGCCTCGCAGCTGTCGGCCACCATCTGGGCGGTAATGGTTCCCACCCGAACCAATTCCCGGGCCGCCTGGGTCAGCGCGACGGACGGAACACTGTACTGCATTTCATCGATAAACGCGGTGACCTTGGGCTTTTCGGGAGTCCGGGACGCGGGGGTCAACCAGGCGGAGAGCTGGGCGATCTGCTTGACGAATGGAACCAGCAACACACTGACCGTCACGTTGAAAATCGTATGCGCATTGGCGATCTGTCGCGGAAGATCCTGCGCGGTGGCCGCGACAAGCCGGGTGTAGGGATCGATGAACGGGATGAACAGCAGAACGCCGAACACATTAATCACGATCTGGGCGATGGAGGCTTCGCGCGCCGTGCGCGTCTGCCCCAGGGAGGCGACAAACCCGGTGACGCACGACCCGATATTGGCGCCCAGGATGATTCCGATCGCGCCTTCGAGCGCAATCGCCTGGTTCATGCCCATCGCCACCGCCATGCTGGTCACGGCTGTGCTGCTCTGCGTGATCGCCGTGACCACCAGCCCCGCGACCACCCCCACGAGTGGGCGCTGCCCCAGGGTCACCAGCAAACCCGAAAACGCGGGATACTCCATCAGATGCTTCAGCGAGGACGACATATAACTCATGCCGACGAAAATCAACCCCAGGCCCATCAGAATCTCGCCGTATTTTTTCCAATCCCGCTTTTCGAAATACTCGAGAAAGAGGAAGCCCAGAATCACAAACAAAAGACGCAGGGCGCCGATATCGAACACCACGATCTGCGCCGTAAGCGTCGTTCCGATCTCCTGCCCAAGCATGATGCCGATGGACTGCGGAACCGTCATCAGCTTGGCGTTGATCAGCCCGATCATGGCGACCATCAGCAGGCCGCTGCTTTGCAGGAAAGCCGTCGCCATCATGCCAAATCCGGCGCTTTTCAGACGGTTTTCCGTGACTTTACCCAGCCACATCTGGATCTTTTCGCCGGCCAGTTTTTCCATGCCGGCGCTGAGCATCCGGATGCCGTACATGAATAACGCCAATCCCCCCACGATCTGTAAAACACCGATCATGTTCACTCCTCTGAAAAGTCGCCCTTCTCGCCAAACGGCGCATGGGCATCCGCGGATGACGCGCCCGTATTCAATTCGGGCTGCCACTCTATCAGATGGGATGGACGGTCTACAAGAACGCGTTTTCGGCGGCCCGGGGATGGGACCCTCGCGGGATGCGCCCCTCGCGAAATTCGCCGTTGACGCGCGGGCGGAGTTTATCTTATTGTGTCTCTCCATCAGACCGCCGGGGCGCTGTCAACTCCCGGCCCAGTCAGGAAAGGGGTGATTCTCCGAGTGATTCAGGTAAGAATTAAGAAAGGCGAGACCGTGGACCGGGCCTTGAAGCGCCTTAAAAAGGTGCTGGACAAAGAAGGCTTGATGCGCGAGATCCGCAACCGACGGTATTTCGAAAAGCCCAGCGAAGGGAAGCGTCGCGAAAAGGCGCGCGCCCGCATCCGGGCCCGAATGCAGGCTCGTTAGGTCTGAACTCCGCACTCTAAACGCCGGGATCCCGCGATCCCGGCGTTTTATTCATGCTTATGAGAATCGCCCTCTCCACGCGATGGAATGCATCCCGACACGCCTCGGGTGAATCGCTGGTGGACGAGATTCGTGCAGCGGGTTTCGACCGGGTCGAACTGGGCTACGATTTCCGCATCGAACTCCTCCCGGGCCTTCGCACCCGCCTTCAGTCCGGCGCCATCCGCGTGGACAGCCTCCACGCCCCCTGCCCCATCCCCCTCGGCCACCCCTCCGGCCACCCCGAATTCTATACCCTGGCCGATCCCAACGAAGCCGAGCGCGCGGTCGCCATTCGCCTGGTGCGCGACACGGTTCTCCTCGCCGCGGAACTGGACGCGTCCGTGGTCGTCGTTCACGCCGGCAATGTGGATATGCCCGGCTATTCCTACCGGATCCTGGATCGGCTGAACAGCCGGAATCCGGACGGCTGGTGGTCGCGCCGTCAACTCGCCCGGTTGCGCGCCAAACTCGATATCGGCCGCATCAAACGCGTTCAACCCCATCTCGACGCCCTGTCCCGCAGCCTCGATACGCTGCTCCCCGATCTCGAATCCGCCGGCGTCACGCTGGCGATCGAAAACCTGCCGACCTGGGAATCGGTGCCCTCGGAGGCGGAGATGGCCGCGCTGCTGGAACACTACCCCAGTTCACGGCTGGCCGCCTGGCACGATATCGGCCATGGCGTCACCCGCGAAAAGCTGGGCTTTTCCCTTCCGCTCCGCTGGCTCGAAAAAATCGGACCCCGCCTGGCCGGCCTGCATATCCACGACGTGGATGCGAAACAGAACGACCATCTCGCGCCCGGCCAGGGAACCGTCGATTTTACCCGCTACCGACCCTGGATCGAAACGACGCTCCAGGTGATCGAGGTCCGGCCCGGGCTTCCCGTGGACTCGCTCAAGGCCGGGCTTGACACCCTGCGCGCCGCGTGGAATAACGTCCCTGCAACCGAAACCCCGCAACCTCAGGAACAGACGCATGGCTAAAACGGCATTAATCACCGGCATCACCGGGCAGGATGGCTCCTACCTCGCCGAACTTCTGCTCGATCGCGGCTACCGGGTCATCGGCATGGTCCGCCGGGCCAGCACCGAGAACTTCGAGCGCATCCAGCACCTGCGCGGCCGGCTCGAACTCCTTCAGGGCGACCTGCTCGACCAGTGGTCCCTGATCAAGGTCCTCGAACAAAGCCGGCCCGACGAAATCTACAACCTCGCGGCCATGTCCTTTGTCCCCACCTCCTGGAGCCAACCCACCCTGACCGGGGAGTTCACCGGCATCGGCGTCACCCGCCTGCTCGATTCCATGCGGCTGGTGTGCCCCAAGGCCCGCTTCTACCAGGCTTCCAGCAGCGAGATGTTCGGCAAGGTCCGGGAGGTCCCCCAGACCGAACAGACCCCCTTCTACCCCCGCAGCCCCTACGCCGTGGCCAAAGTGTACGGCCACTATATCACCGTGAATTACCGCGAAAGCTACAACCTCTTCGCGGTCTCCGGCATTCTCTTCAACCACGAAAGCCCGCGCCGCGGCCTCGAATTCGTCACCCGTAAAATCACCGACGCCGCCGCCCGCATCAAGCTCGGACTGGCCTCGGAACTGCCCCTCGGCAACCTGGAATCCTGCCGGGACTGGGGCTTTGCCGGCGACTACGTCCGCGCCATGTGGCTGATGCTGCAGCAGGAGACGCCCGGCGATTTCGTGATCGCCACCGGCGTCGCCCATTCGGTCCGCGAGTTCTGCGAAGTCGCCTTCGGCCACCTCGGTCTTGACTACACCCGCTATGTCCGCCAGGATCCCCGCTTCATGCGGCCGGCCGAGGTGGATCACCTGATCGGCGACGCGACAAAGGCCCGCGCGGTCCTGAACTGGAAGCCTGACGTGGATTTCGCAAGCCTGGTCCGGATGATGGTGGACGCCGACCTGGCCCGCCTTCGCCAAACGGGGGGATGACCGCCATGCGGGTGCTCGTGACAGGCGCGTGCGGATTCGTGGGCCGGTACCTCGTCCGGGAACTGATCGCCGCCGGCCACTCCCCCTTCGGCTTCGGCCTGGAAGCCCCGCCCGCCTCCCCCTTCTGCCCCGTGATCCGGGGCGACATCCTCGATGCCGCCGCCGTGGCCGGGGCCGTCCGCGACATCCGCCCGGATGCCGCCGTGCACCTGGCCGCCCTCGCGTTTCCGCCCGACGCCGCCACCCGCCCGGCGCTGATGACCGCCGTCAACGTGCAGGGCACCGTGCAGGTGCTGGAGGCCTTGCGTCGCGAAGCCCCCCGGGCCCGACTCCTCGCCGTCAGTTCCGCGCGTGTCTACGGCTCCCGCATGCCCGCCGCGCCGATCCGGGAAGATGACCCGCTCGAACCCGACAGCCTCTACGCCGTCACCAAGGCCGCGGCTGACCTGATCACCCTCCAATACGCCCGCGATTTCAGTCTGCCCTTCATGACCGCCCGGCCCCATAACCACACGGGACCGGGCCAGCCGGAACAGATGAGCGTCGCCGGCTTCGCGGCCCAGTTCCGGCGCATGGCCGCCGGCGCCGCGCCGCCGATCCTCCGGGTCGGCAACCTGGAAAGCGCCCGGGACTTCCTGGACGTGCGCGACGTCGTCCGCGCCTACCGCCTGCTCCTGGAACGCGGCACAGCGGGGCTGGCCTACAACATCGCGTCCGGCCGCTCCGTGCCGCTTCACCTCCTCGTCGACACGCTGGCCCGGCTGTCCGGCGTCAATCCGGAACGCACGGTCGATCCGGCCCGGTTCCGGGCCGCGGACGCCAGCGCGCCGCTGGACACGACCCGGCTGACGCGGGATACCGGCTGGACGCCGACGTTCACGCTGGAAGACACGTTGCGCGACATGCTGGCCGGCTGAACCGGAGGGCGGAAGCGATGCAACCGATCGCGACATGGACATGGCGGCTGGTCCGGGTGGCAGTCGGCATCGCGCTGACCGCCTGGATCGTCCATCGCATCGGACTCCGGTCCCTGACGCTCGACTTCCGAAACTGGCCGCGGGGCTGGCCCCTGTTGATGGGGGCGGCCGAACTGGTTTATCTGGGCGTGTACCTGCTTGGCATCGCGCGGTGGCGCGTGCTGATGCGCTCGCAGGCGATCGGGCTCTCGTTCAAACGGGCTTTCTCGCTCTTTTTCATCGGCCACTTTTTCAACGCCTTCATGCTGGGCTCCGCGGGCGGCGACCTGATCAAGGCCTGGGCGGTTGCCCGCGAAACGCACCACCGGAAAACGGAGGCGGCCACCCTCGTTTTCCTCGACCGCCTTCTGGGCCTGATCGCGCTCATTTTCCTGGTGATGGCCGTGCTGGCCATCCGCGCGCCCCTCCTGAGGGGTCCGAGCGCGATTCGCGGGGCGGCCGTGTTCCTGCTGATGCTGGCGGGAGGCGTAGGGGTGGCTTTGTTCGCGTTGTTTCACCGGAACTGGCTCGAAAGCCCGGCCTGGCAACGGCTGGCCGCATCCCCGCGCCTGCCCCGCGCGCTCCTCGCTCACGCCGCGCGTGTGTACGAAGCCGGCTATCGTCTACGGCAGCGGCCCGGGCTTCTGGCCCGGGCTTTCGCCCTCGCGCTGGGCGTCCACCTGCTCTCCCTG
The DNA here is from genome assembly GCA_964609905.1 of uncultured Verrucomicrobiota bacterium. Classification (GTDB taxonomy): domain Bacteria; phylum Verrucomicrobiota; class Kiritimatiellia; order CAIKKV01; family CAIKKV01; genus CAZSUH01. Next base: position 3,425 of record CAZSUH010000071.1, on the reverse strand, counting down.
CTGGCCAATTTCCTGTTCGCCGTCGCCATCGGCTCGGGACTGTCCCCCCTGCAAGCGCTGACCCTCTACCCGCTGGTCGGCGCCATGGGCGCCCTGCCCCTCACCCCTGGCGGACTCGGCGTCCGCGAAGGAGCCGCGGTGCTGATCTTCGGCGCCGTCGGGATCCCGCCCCTCACCGCCGTGCTGCTCTCGCTGCTGCCCTTTCTCGGCATTACGCTCTGGAGTCTCTTTGGCGGATTACTCTACCTGCGCGACTCCTGGCGCCCGCACCGGCCTTTGCCGTGATCCGCTCGTCGTTTGTTGAAAAGAGAAATTGATCTCGGGCCGCCGTTAATTTATCCTCTCCGCATGAATGATTACGCCGCGATGGCGATGGCCTTGATGGGCGGCCTGGGCCTCTTTCTTCTCGGCATGAAGTTCATGTCCGAGGGCATGCAGGCTGTGGCGGGGCCGCGGTTGCGCCGTCTGATCGGCAGCGTCACGGACAACCCCGTTTTAGGCGTGGCCATCGGCTGCCTCGTCACCTGCATCATCCAATCCAGCTCCGTGACCACGGTCATGGTGGTCGGTTTCGTGAACAGCGGGTTCATGACCCTGTTGCAGGCCATCGGCGTCATTCTCGGCGCCTGCATCGGCACCACAATCACGGCCTGGATACTCACGCTCAACATCGCCCAGTTGGGGCTTCCGCTTGCCGGCCTGGCCGCCCTCTTTTACATGTTCTCCGGCCGGGAAAAGGTTCGCTACTGGGGCATGTTCTGGATGGGGATCGGGCTGATCTTTTTCGGCCTGGTCCTGATGAGCGACGGGCTCAAGCCCCTGCGCGATCACCCGGCGGCCATGTCGGTGATCGCGGCGTTTCATGCGGACTCCTATCCCACCATCATCATGGCCGTGATCATCGGGTTGGTCTTCACGGCCGTCATTCAATCCTCCTCCGCGGCCATCGGCATCGCGATGGGACTGGTTAAATCCGGCATCATCGATTTTCCCACGGCCGCGGCTCTGGCCATGGGCATGAACATCGGCACCACCGTCACCGCCTATCTGGCCTCCATCGGCACCAACGCCAACGCCAAACGGGCCGCGCTGGCGCATATTCTGTTCAAGGTGTTCGGCGTTCTCTGGATCGTCCCGCTCTTCCCGTTCTACCTGAAACTCGTTTGCTGGATCGTCCCCTGTCACACGACCGATGCCGCCATGCTCGTCGTTACCGATCTCACCCGCGTCGCCGTTTCTCACACGCTGTTCAACGTGATCAACACCCTGGTTTTCCTCCCGTTCGTGAAGCCATTTGCCGCCCTGGTGACGCGTCTCATCCCCGACAAGACGCTGCGGGCAGCCTGCAAACTGGAATACCTGAATGTCCGGTTCCTCGCCCACCCCGCGCTCGGAATCGAACAGTCCAGCAAGGAGATCGAAACCATGGCCGATCATGTCGACCACATGATCCGTTCGCTGGGAAAAGTCTTGTCCCTCCCCTTCCCCGACCGAGACCAGGATGCCGAGGACGACATTTTCAAGCGCGAACGCTCGCTGGACAATGTGCAGCGGGAAGTCACCGTCTTTCTCAGCCGCATGCTCTCGGACTCCGTGCCCGGCGATGTCATGGAGGAAGGCCGGTGCCAGCTCCGCCTGTCCCATGAATACGAGTCGATCAGCGACTACATCATGGCCATCGCTAAAATGAACATCAAATTGGTCCAGAACCATCTCGAACTGCCGATCGAGGAGCGGCGAAACCTCCAGGAACTCCATAAACAGGTGGGCGCGCTGATTGCCGAAATCAATCGGGTCTTAAAATCGGACAGCGGCCCCGACGTCACACTCATGCCCGCCTTCCAACCGCCGGCCAGCAAGGTGCTGCATGTGATCAAGGAGTTCCGTCAGCGCCACCTCGACACCTTCGCGCTGTCCACCCACAATCCGCTCATGAGCCTGGTTTTCGCGGATATGCTGACCGCCTTCCGCCGCATGCGCGACCACGCCTACAACATCGCGGAAGTGCTCGGCGGCGAGAAATAAAGGGCGCCTCTCGCATCCGGTATCGGTATTGCTTGCGCCCTGACCGGGTTTATGCCAGTATTCCCTTGTTCTTCGCGGATCGCCGTATATCGGATTCGGGCGAAGACATGGGTGTTGCGCACCGTGTGCGTTGCAGGTCGTTCGAATGGTCGGGCCGCCATTCGGTTATGCACGTGAATCGTGCAAGCCGGAGGTGGCATGATGCAAGACCAGACAAAAGCAAATTCAAACGCGGCCGGTTGTTTGTTTCGTCTCTATTGGTTGTTCATCGGAAATGCGCTTTTGCTGTTTCTCCTCGTTTTCGTTTTCGAGAATAATCAAAGCCCTCCCACCCTGCCAGATGCCGCATACTTGGCGATACTGGCCTCTCTCCTCTTCGCCCGGTACGTGGATATTCGGTTTCTGAAAGGCCAGACGGACGAGGGCAAACCTGCCACCATGACCCACTGGAGGCGTTACCTGCTGATTATGATCCCGGTCGGGGTGGGCGCCTGGCTTTTGGCTCGTTTGCTTTCCCATTACATGAAGTAGGATTGCCTCACATGGCGAAAGGACGGATATGGAATCCAAGCTACTTCCCGACGGTATCAAGCTTTTGATTGTGGGGCAGTTTACGGTGCTTTCGTTTCTGGGTTGCATCGTTCTAACGGTCACCTTCATCGCGTGGATCTTTAAACGCTTCGAGTCGCGAAAACGCCTGTGCGAGACCGCCGGTCCTGCCCCCGTTGACGCTGACGAGGATGCAGAAGTCGCGGCGGCCATTGCGGCGGCCCTGCACCGTCATTTGAAATCGCCCAACCCGTGAGGAGCCTATAAACACAATGCTTCCCTGACCGATCCGGCAAGACCATTCCCATATCCGGTTCAGAGAATGGCTGAAAGTAGGCTTCGCGTCGGCGTTGGTGACGTGTGCCATCGCCGCGACCTCCATCCTGCTGCTCCGCCACCGGATGCCGGAGGCGTCGGTTCCAGGCCGGCCGGCTTCCCTTACCGCCGGTTCGCCAGCCGCCGGCAGAATCCCGGCAGGTCCGGATCGCGCGCGCCCATGACCAGGATCGCGTCCCCTGCACGCGCGTCCTGGGCCAGCGCCCGTTCCAGGGCTTCGAACGTGGCACACACCTCCACGGCCACGCCCGCCTGCCGCAACCGCGCGGCCAAATCGTCCGAGGTCACGCTCGCGCGGGCCGTTCCCCCCGCATAATAGACCGGCAACAGATACAGGCGGTTCCCTCCCGCGCACAACCGGGGAAACAGGTCTGACAACGCGTCGATCATCGCCGCCAGGGGGCCGAAACCGTGCGGACGCCACACCCCCAGCACCCGCTTGTAATGGGGCGCCACCGTCGTCCAGGCCGCCTCGATCTTGGCGGGATTGTGCGCGTAATCGTCGATCACCGTCA
>CAZSUH010000070.1:14072-16319 GCA_964609905.1 uncultured Verrucomicrobiota bacterium | reverse complement strand
CACCTACGGGCCGGGCCAGCATCCCGTCAATGTGTGCGGCGCGAGCCACGGCGGACTCGGGGTGGGTGGCCTTTCCAGCTATGGCTCGCTGGTGGACCCGGTCAACCTGGGCAGCGGCGGGAGATCCGGCGGTGCGGGCGGCGGTGCGATCCGGTTGGCCGTCTCGGGGACGATCAGCAACTCGGGTGCTATTCGCGCGAATGCTGCGCTGGTGACGCAACGGACCGGGTCGGGTGGAAGCATCTCTCTCACCGCGGGCGCCCTGGCCGGCACGGGGCCGATCGAAGCCAATTCGGCGACCAACGTCACGAGCGACAGTCCGGGCGGCGGCGGCCGTGTGGCGGTGGCCGTTACGAACGCAGGTGAAAACGTCTTCGCTTATGCGGGCGCCATCACGGCCTATGGCGGCCGCAAGCCGGCGGCGACGTCCGGCGGCGCCGGCACGGTTTACCTGCGCATGCCGGGTCAGGGACTTTACGAGGGGACGCTGATCGTGGATAACGACAACCTGACCGGGCTCGGCACGGAGATCAGTTCCAACGTGACGGACACCTCGGTGGGCCATGTTCGGATTCAGCGCCAAGGCGAATTGCTCATGGCCACGAATCAGAACCTGGCCGTGAGCGGCATGTGGTCGAACGGCGCAAGTTTCACGGCGCTGACGGAATCGGCGGTGATCTTTACCGGCGGCGCGGGTTCGACCTCGACGCTCTATGGCGCGACCACCTTCAAGGGGCTGGTCTGCACGAACGCCGGAAAATCGCTGGTCTTCGAGGCGGGTTCCATGTTCAGCGTGTCCGAGCAGGGCCGCTTTTGGATGAAGGGCGAGGCCGATGCCCCCGTCCGGTTGCGCTCTTCCACCGATGAAACGGCCTGGAATTTGAATGTGGACGCCACGGCCGATCAAGCGGTGGAGCGTGCGGACGTCAAAGACAGCGACGCGAGAGCCGGAGCGGAAGTGACGGCCGTGAACAGCATAAACAGCGACGGCAACTGGAACTGGCGTTTTGTGGAAGTTGTCCAGGGCGCCACGATCACCTGGACCGGCGCCAGCAACACGGTTTGGTCGGCGCGCGAAAACTGGGATCTGGACCGGGCTCCCACGGAATACGATTCGATTGTGATTCCCGGCAGCCTGTCGGTGTATCCGGTTCTGGACGCCGACCGGACGGTGAACAGGATCGCGATCCAGTCCGGCGGCTCCTTGGCGCTGGCCGGACGAAACCTGGTGGTGACCAACAGCCTGATGGTGGCGGGCACCCTGATTGCGTCGGGAACGGAGACGGTGACACTGCTGAAAGACGCCGATTTTACGGGCGGCTCGTTCGAGGCGGTGCGCACCATCACGGTCATCGGCGGCGCCGGGCCGCAGACCGTCAATCTGGGCGGCGCGACATTCTACACGGTCCTGGTCGAGAACGGCGTCGATCCGGTGAACTTTACAGGAGGGTTCACGGCCACGGAACTGCGATGCGAAGCGCCGGACGGAACGCGCAGCCTGGTCTTCGAGTCCGGGAAAACCGTGCGGTTGCGGGATTTGGTGTTGAACGGGGCGTCTCCGGGCGCCACGAACATTCTGCTGCGCAGCATGTCTCCCGGGCAGGCGTGGAAACTGGCTGTATCCGGATATCGCTCGGTGAAAGGGGTGGATGTGCAAGACAGCGACGCGAGCGTGGGCCTTCCAATACCCGCGCTCGACACCGCCGACAGCGGGCGGAACGTCAATTGGTCGTTCAGCGTGGCACCGGCGCTATGGCTGGGAACGAGCAGCGCCAACTTCCACACGGCGGCGAACTGGGAGCCGGCGGGTGTGCCCGACTCGTCAACGCGAGTTCTGGTGGATTCGGCGAATCCGATGACGATCACGGGGACGGTGACGGTGCTCGATCTGACGGTGGGGGGAGGGACGGAGCCCGCATCGGTCACGGTGAACGGATCGCTGACCGTGGTGGAAAACATCACGACGCTGGATCAGGGCACCCTGACGTTGAACCGGCCGTGCGAAGTGCGCAACCTGGTTGTGCGGACGGGTGGCACGTTGACCCATTCTTCGAACGGGAGCACGGAACTGAACAAGCTCGATCTCACGGCGCTGGGGGATGTGTGGATCGATGTCGGCGGACTGGTCGATGTGTCTGGAAAGGGCTTTCATGGCCAGCGCAACACAGTTCCGGGACCGGGCGCCACCGGGAGTTATGGAGGCTTGTCCTCCAGTGGGGGCTTGAAATGTTACGGATCGATCATGGC
>CAZSUH010000070.1:0-13972 GCA_964609905.1 uncultured Verrucomicrobiota bacterium | reverse complement strand
CGCCGATTTTTCACGGTTCACGGGACCGGTCAGCGCCAGAAGCACCGTGATTCCGCCGGCCATGACCAGAGCCGGCGGCGCCGGCGCCGGAACGGTCTATTGGGAAAAAGGGTCCGATCTGTCGGGGTGGGGGGTCGTGCGGATCGACAACGAGAACAAAACAAGTACGGGATACACCGATTTCCCTCCCTACACGAACGCAATCCTTGGGGAAATGGATCGGGCGGTTTTCCGGGTGTCCAATGCAGGAGTCATGCGTCTTCGGGCCGACTTCACGGTGGGCGACATCTGGCTGGAGACGGAGAACGCGGTGCTGGACTTGGGTTCCAATACGCTCACCGTCAATTCCCGCAAGCACGAGCTTGGCCTGGGGAGCGTGACGAACTACGGCGCCATCGTTTGGAAGGGGTTACCGCCGGGGGTCCTGATTATCGTGAAGTAATCGGGTAATGGCTAGGCGATGGAGCGGGACTTGGCAGGAAAGCGTCGCCGTACGCGGTACGGCATTACCCAGACAGGTGCGAAGCGAGATCCGCGGCCCTGTGTGACGCGGCATGTCCATGCGTCGTGAAATATCGCCCCTCCGTCACGGAGGGACGATGGCGGTTCCGCTTTTTATCTATTCACCGCCAAGAGGTGGGAGTATAGTTTATTTTTGATTTCACGAGGAGAATGACATGTCGGCAGAACGGCAGACACGGGATTTGGGATACGGTTTCCGGGATCATGGGGTGGGATGCACGCGGGCTGGGACGCGTGGCGTGGTGGCGACGAAAGACGGCTCGGGACGGGATGTCGTCCTGGTCTGGATCAACGATTACCGCGGCTGTTTCGGGCTCCTGATGATCGACGCGGAAACGGGCAGGTCCGAGACCTATCCGGTTCCGATACCCCACGGCGACAATCCGTTCGCGTCCGTGTTGTCGTCCCGCAACAGGTTTTATTCCCATTTCAACGGCGTGTTCGTGGAGTTCGATCCGGTCAGGCGGGCGTTCACCCAGGTTCACAAAACCACGCCCCGGGTGGCGATGGGCATGACCGAGGATGACCAGGGCCGGATTTGGGCCATCACCTATCCCGACGGCGGCATGCTTCGGTTCGATCCCCGCGACGGGTCGTTCCACGATTACGGCTCCGTGCACACGGAGAACTGGCGGCAGTATTCGAGGACCATCGCGGCGGACGACACGGGCTGGATCTACTGCGCGCTGGGGAACACGTCCAGCCAGCTCCTGGCGTTCCATCCCGACGGCCGGACGGCGATTCCGCTGCTGCCCGAGTCGGACCGCGTGCCGGGGGTGAGTGCGTGGCTCTATCGCGACCTGGACGGCAAGGTTTACGGGCTGCTGAACCAGGAAGGAAGCTGGGAGGGGCCGTGGTACGAGTTGTACGGCGGCAAGGCCGTGAAGCTGGCCACGCCGGCGCCGCGCCGGGACAAGCCGATCGTCTGCGGGTTGCAGGGGCTCTTTCATCGCGAGTTTCCCTCCGGGAAAAAGATCAAAAAACTCGACATGGCAGCCCGTGCGCTGACGGTGGAAGACCCCCGCGCGGGGACGGAACGGGTCGTTCCCTTTTCCTACACGAGCGAAGGCTCCTGGATTTTCAGCGTGGCGGCGGCGCCGAACGGCGCCATCGCCGGCGAATCCCATGCCTGGGTCGTCTATGATCCGAAAACCGACGCGTGGACGTGCGACTCGTCGCCCGGCCAGGGCAATTGCCTGGCGGTCCAGGGCGATCGCTTCTACATCGGCACCTATACGCATGGGCGATTGCACGAGTGGAATCCCGCCCTGCCGTGGACGGGCTCGAAGCCGAAGGACGAACCCGGCGCCAACCCCCGCCTTCTGACGGTCTGCGATCCGATCGTGTTCCGGCCGCACTGTCTGCTGGCGTATCCGGACGGCCACACGATCGTCATGGGCGGGGTGCCCGAGTATGGCTACACCGGGGGCGGCCTGCTGTTCTGGGACCGGAAAACGGAAACCCGCGTCCTGCTGGAGCACACCGACCTGCTGGTCGATCATTGCGTCATGTCGCTGGCGGCGCTGCCGGGCGGCAAGCTGCTGGTTGGCAGCGGAACCCGGGCCGGCACGGGCGGCGAGGTCCGCGCGAAAGAGGCGGAACTCTATGAACTCGACATGGCGACGAAAAAAGTCGAGTGGCGAGCCGTGCCGATTTCGGGTGTCCAGGAATATTCGGAACTGCGGATGGGACCGGACGGGCTGGTCTACGGGCTCGCGGATTTCCGTGTTTACGAGCCGAGCCTGATGGACGAGGACAAGCTGTTTTTCGTGTTCGATCCGGTGACCCGGAAAATCGTTTACCGGGAAGAGGCGTCTCCGGAGTTCGGCTCGATGCATTTGCAGCAGGGACAGCGCAAGATCGTCATTTCGCCCGAAGGCCGGGTTTTCCTGCTCTTCCGCAAGGGGATTGCCGGCGTCGATCCGGTCACCCGCAAGCTGGCGTGGGTAGCGCGGTCGCCGGTTTCGATCACCGCCGGCGGCGACTGGTTCGAGGGGCGAATCTGGTTCGCCGGCGGTTCCCATTTGTGCAGCTATCAGGTGTAGCCGTTCGGCAAAGAACGAAAAACGGGCAAAAACGGGCAAACCCGTTGACATTGCCGGAGGCCGCGATAATACTAGCGGTTTCAGGTGGCGGATGACGGTGAAGCGGCCGACAAGCCGTGTACGGTCTGGATGGAGGAGATTCCCGGATGCAACTGGTAATGGCGAAGGAAAGCCTGGCGGATTTGCAGCCCGTGGCGCTGCCGGCCGGATACCGGATTCGGCATTTCCGCGCGGGCGACGAAACGCATTGGGAAAACGTGATGAACCAGGCGTTCGGGGTGGTCGATCCCCCGCGCCTGTTCAACCGCGTCATGGCCTGCGATGCGGCCTGCGCCCCGGAACGCGTCTTGTTCGTCACCCACGGGGACGTGCCGGTGGCCACCGCGTCGGCCTGGTACAAACCCGAATGCGGACTCCACACGGGCTATCTGCATTATGTGGGTGTCAGCGCGGCCCATCAGGGACGGAAACTCGGGTATGGGGTGTCGCTCGCGGTGTTGCATCGATTGGTTTTCGAGGGCCGCACGAGGGCCATTCTGCAGACCGACGACCACCGCGTGCCCGCCATCAAGACCTACCTGCAACTGGGATTCGAACCCTGGCTGGTCGAGGAGGATCAGCGCGGCCGCTGGCGCGCGGTGATCGAGACCGCCCGGTTTCAGGCGCTTTGTCCCCGGTACAACGAGTGGGTGGAAGGGCCCATCCGCCCGATGACGGCGGAAGCCGGAAGGGGCGCGCCATGAGCGGGACGGAAAACGAGATTCGGGTGATGTCGGTGATGGCGCATCAGGACGATTTCGAATTCACGGCGGCCGGCGCCTGCGCGCTGATGCAGCGCCGGTTCGGCGCGCGGGTTCATCTGCGAATCCTCGCCGTCACCCGGGGCGCGTCCGGGCATCACCGGATGACGCCCGAGGAGACGTTTTCCCGCCGCGACGCCGAGGCGCGCAAAAGCGCGGCGTTGCTGGGCGCGGAATACGAATTCATGCGCGGGCTCGACGGCCATCCGCTGACGGGGCAGGTGTTCCTGGACCGGAACACCCTGGGCGGCCTGTGGAATCATATCCGCGCCTTCCGGCCCGATTTCATCCTGTGTCCGCCGGTCACCTCCGATCCGCTGGCCGGAATCCACATCGACCACGAGCACACGGCGGCGGCCGTCCGGCTGGTCGCCTACCAGTTGTGCGTGCCGCACGCCTATCCCACGATCGGCGCGACCGTTTCCGAGGCCATTCTCACCCCGTTGATCGTGAACGTGGACGACGGCTATTCGTGCGAAAACCGGTGGCATGTCCGGGTGGATGTCGCCCCGGTCTACGCGGAGAAACTCGCGATGGCGATGTGCCACGAATCGCAGATATTCGAGTGGCTTCCGTTCAGCCGCGGGGAATCCGGGCCGATCACGGCGGAGTCGTTTCGTGCGGAATTCGCGGCGCGCCATGTCGAGACGAACCGCCGATACGGCATGCCCGACACGCCGCCGGCCGAGTATTTCCGGATCACGAAATGGGGGCGCGGCGCGACCCGCGCGGACCTGGAAACGTTGTTCCCGACCGGCATATTCCAGGCGGGTTGTTTCCAGGACGACCCGAAACCGATGCCGTAGGCGGCCTGGAACGGAAAGGATTTTCCCTGCGGCCGAGTCCCTTTGCCTTACACACACCCCTCACCCGAACCCCCCGAAGGAACACGCCATGATGCAGTCGATACCCGCGGCCCTGGCCGGCCACCGCAAGCAGGGCCCCACCTTCTACACCCCGGAACGCCTGGCCGCCGGCCGGCGTCATGTCGAACAACAGGCCTGGGCACAAGCCCTGCGCAAACGGCTTTTTGCGCCCGCCGGCGCGGGCGGGTCAGCGGAAACGTATGCGGCCCTGTCCGATGACGCGCTCTGGGCGCTGCAGCCGTCCAGCCGGTTGCCCCGCGCGCACGTGCCGGACGATGGCTTCAACCTCTGCCCCGTTCACGGGGAAGCGATTCGCGCCTTCGACCCCTATTACGCGTGGCGGCTCGATCCGCTGACCCATCCGTACCAGATGCAATGCCCCGTGGGCGGGGAGTGGTATCCCTCCAACGATTATGCGAACGGGGACCTGACCAGCGGGCCGTTCCCCGACGACGGCAACGGCATCGTGCGCGGCGCGAAGCGCTTTTTCATCCTGCGCGAATACGCGCACCGTGTCTACCGCGACGTGGTGCTGCCGGCGCTGAACGCCCTGTCCCAGGCGTACCTGCTGTCCGGCGATCCGCGCTATGCGCACAAAGGCGCGGTTCTGCTGACGCGGCTGGCGAGCGAGTATCCGAATTACGGATGGGACGCCGACGAGCCGGAATTGGAGGATCGGTCCGACCGGACGTTTTTCGGCCAGTGGAACTATTGCGACCCGAAGAATACCTGGTCCAAAGGCGGTTTGATTTCCAACGGCATCTGGGAATCCAGTTATCTGATCACGCTCGGCCGGGCGTACGACTCCTTTTTCGACGCGCTCGTCGCGGATGCGGAACTGCTGGCCTTGGCCCGGGGCAAGGGGCTTCCCGTCTCCACCGGCGACGAACTGCGGCGCTATATCGAAACCTATCTGCTCCGGGCCGGCGCCCGCGCGCTTCTGGCCGGAATGGTTCATGCCAACGAGGGCGGCTCGCAACGGACGGCGGCGGAGCTGGCGCTGCTGCTCGACAACTTCACCGATCGGCGCCCGAACAGCCTCGATCTGCTGAATTATGCCTTCTTCGGGACAAGGGGCGCGTGCAATCTGATCGGGTGCGGCATCTATCCGGACGGGGGAGGGCACGAAAGCCCCTTTTACAACGGCTCCAAGCTCGGCCTGATCAGCGTGGCCCAGCGGATCGAAGAACTGCGCCTCCTGCATCCGGGTTGTCTGCCGGTGGAACGCTATCCCGATCTTTTCGCGAACCCGCGGGCCCGGGCGTTGTTCGACTATTACATCGACATCACGGTCTGCGACGGCTACATCCCCTTGTTCGGCGACACCTGGCCCGGTGAGGACCAGCGGGGCCGGCCGCCCGTCGTGCTGGGCGTCGGCCCGAATATGCTGTATGCCGCCGGCCGGTATGACGATCCGCGCTACGCGGTGGCCTGTTTGGACGGCCGGGGCGGACTCATCGGCGGATCGCTCTGGGAACCGATCCCCGAAGAACGCATACGCCGCCTGGCCGGCACGATCGGGAATCGCCTGACGCGCGAAAGCCGCGTGATCGATCCGTATGGCGTCGGCATCCTCGAGTCGGGCGATTTCGAACGCCGCCGGGCCGTGACGCTGAACTACACCAACATGACCGGCCACCGGCAGCAGGACGCGTTGACGATCGAACTCTACGCGCGCCGGGCCTATCTCCTCCATGACCCGGGCTACCCGAAATCGTTTGACTATCGCTGGCAGTGGGATGCGCACTCGATGGCCCACAACACCGTCACGGTGGATGAAACCCAGCCGCCCATGTTCTGCTACAATCGCCCCGGCGGCGGCTGCGGCATCAAGGTCTTTTGCGTGCGCGCGCCGGAGACGGGCGCAGCCAACGAGCCGCCCGCTGCCGGCTGCAACGGACGGGCGCGGCTCCTGGCCTCCGCCGGCGGCGTGCACGCGCTGTCGGCGTCGCACGACACCTATCGCGATGTGGTGCTGGGACGCCGGGACGCCCGGCCGGTGTCGGTGTTCGAGCGCCTGGTCGTCATGGTGGACGTCGATGACGACCGGTTCTACGCGCTCGATCTCTTTTCCGTCGATGGCGGCGAACAGCACGACCAGTCCTGGCATGCGTTCAAAGCGCCGGTGACCGCGCCGGACCTTTCCTGGACCGCCCAGGAAGGCGGCACGCTCGCGGGGCCGGGCATCGAACGGTTCAGCGCCTACACCGACCGCTGGCAGCGCACCTATCCGCACGGCCATGCGCCGTCGTATATGACGGCCATCCGCCGCGCGCGCCTGGACCAACCGGCCTGCTTGGCCTGGAACGAGGGGAAGACGGACGGCGACCGCCTGCGGCTGCACCTTGTCCCCATTGGCGGAGCGGCCGAAGTCATCATGGCGCAAGGCGGAACGCCCGCGCGCGCGGACATGGAACACGTGCTGGTCCGGCGCATGCCGGAGCAAGGCGGGCTGTCGCGTTTTCTCTCCGTGCTGGATCCCGCGCCGGAGCAACCGTGGGTGGCCGGCGTGCGCGTGATCCGCGAAACGCCGTTAACGGTGGAAGTGACCCTCGCCGATCAGACACACGAACTCGTTCTTCATCCGGCGGAAAGTCCCACCGCCTCCACCGCGCATCGGGAGGCGGGATTGCGCGTGACGGTTCGTCAAAACGGCAGGACGACACGTGAGGTCCGGATTGGCCGCGTTCCCGGCGAGGCGTCGCCGGGCTGGCTGCAAGGCGACATTCAGGCGGTCGAAGCGGCCGCGACACGCCGGCCGCGCCTGCGGGTTCGCTTCCGGGGACCACGGTCGGCCGACGCGTTTGCGCCGGGAACGTGGGTCCGCATCTATTCCCAGGCGCAGTCGTTTATGTACCGCGTCGTGGAGCGGCAGGCGGACGGCGCGGACGCCGCCTGGCTGACGGTGGATAAAACCGCCCTGCTGACCGAAGCGCCTCTCCTGGGGATTGACGGAACCGCGCTCCGGCTGGACGGGCATCTGTTGATGCACCGGGACCTGGCGGGCGCGCCGATGACGATCGGCGATTGGTCCGGAACCGTGGCGATGGGGCATGAAGACGGCCGGGTCGAATTGACGGCGGCGCCCCCCGCGATGCCGCCGGGCGCCATGGCTCAAATTTGGACGTTTGCCGCGGGCGCAGCCATCGAAGCGCCGGGAATCGAGCGGAACGGCTGAACGCCCGGGTCGGCCGGCCGACTTTTCGCGTATCATGTTGCGCCGCAACAGGTTGAGGCAAATTGATTTCCGGCCATAGGCCGGTTTGAGCCTGTTTTCTAGGCGGTCTTTTTCGTTTCCGCCACCTTGCCGCTGAGAATGGCAATAGCGGCTTCCAGGTGCGTGATTACGCCCTCGGGCAATCCGGCCAACTTGGCGCCATATTCGCGCAACTGGCGCAGCTTCGAAAGGAAGGCCCGGTTTCCGCCCGCGATCTTGTTCCCGCGCGCCTTGTAGGCGCGCACTTCGGAACGGCGCAGCGTCCCCGCGAGCGCTTTTTCCTTCAGGTCTTGCAGGGCGGCTTTTTTCTCCTCAGGCAGCGTTTCCCGCGCCAGCTCCTTTTCGATCCAGATCAGGTCGGCGGCGTCGTTGAGATCGGCCAGTTGGATCGTGGCCCCGGGCTTGAGCCAGGCGGGGTGGGTTTGACAGAGCCAGTCGTAAACCCGGAGATACGTGTTGAGCGCGGTGCGTTTGATGTCAAGCTCGGCGGCGGCATACGCCTCGATGGTGGCGTGGCCGAGTTCCGCGTAGAGCTTCTCGTCGCGCACCCGGCCGAGCAGCATGACCACGCGGAGAAACGCTTTCTTCAGGATGACCAGGTTTTCCCGGATCTCCTCGGTCACCGACAGGGCCTCCTTCCGGCGGGTGGCGGGAGCCGCGGCCTTGGGCTTCGCGGGATGCTTCACCGGGCGGGCGGCGGGCACGGTGTCGTCGGGCACGGGGGTAACGGGCGGCAGAACGCGGTGCTGGAGCGGGACGGGCGCGGGGGCGAGTTTCTTGAGAATCGGCTTGGCGGGCATGGGGTGTTCCTTTGTTCCCGAAAAGGTATCATGTTCCGCGGATCCCGTCAAAATCAGAGCGCATCCAGGGGGCTTATCGAAAAAGAAAAAATCATTGCCTTTCCCTATTTCCGTAATATGCTTAAGAAAGACTTAATGTTTTCCCATCAATCTTGAGGTGATTAAACTGTTCGGAATCGAGATAAACAGAAAAAGGGGAAACTCAAAATGGGGCGATTGGAACTGTAGGGGCGGCGCTCGTCGCCGCCCGCCATGCGTATAGATGGCGCATGACGGCGTGATGCGGGCGGACACAAGGTCCGCCCCTACAGCCAGACCCGATCAAATCAAAAATGATTTTCCCAAAGCAGTCGGGGCTATCGCTCGAATCTCGCTCAGCCCCATCACCGACGTTCGGCTCAACACGGAGCGTACTATGACCGAGAAGACCACATGGGAGACCTTCTTCGACGCACACGCTCCGGTTTACGACGAGAACGTGTTTACCAAGAATACTCTCAAGGAGGTGGACTTCCTGCTTGATGAACTGGGGCTTTCGACAGGCGGTTCAGTACTTGACGTAGGATGCGGCACGGGACGCCACTCCATTGAGTTGGCAAGACGCGGCTACTCCGTGACGGGTTTGGACTTGTCGGCGGAGATGCTTGCGAAAGCGGCGGCAGCGGCGAAGACCGCTGCGGTGGATGTGGAATGGATCCGTTCCGATGCCACGAGCTTTTCACTCCCCAACAAGTATGATGCCGCCATCTGCCTATGTGAAGGATCGTTCGGACTCCTTAGCCAGATGGATGACCCGATTGCGCAACCCTTGTCCATTCTGTGCAACATCTCTCGAAGCGTGAAGCCCCGGGCAAGGGTGATGGCTACTGTTCTCAGCGCGGCCCGCATGCTACGCGCACACTCGAATGAGGATGTGGCAGCGGGACGCTTCGATCCCTTGACACTCGTGGAGTCGGCAGAATCTTCGCCACGCGAGGGGCTTCCCGCTGTCACCGTTCGCGAGCGCGGTTTTGCTGCAACGGAACTCAACCTGCTCTTCCATCTCGCAGGGTTGTCTGTTGTCAACATGTGGGGTGGAACGGCAGGCAACTGGGGAAGGCGAATCCTCGACCTGGACGAGTATGAAATCATGATCGTGGCAACGAAGACTGCCGAACCATCGGCTGGTGCGGACACGCTATCGCGCGCCGCACAGCCGTAGCGTTGGCCACAGAGGATCGATGATGGGAACGACATGCCGAATGATGCGACCGGAGGACAGGGAGTCTGTTTTTGCCCTGATCGAGCGCGGATTTGATGGGTTTGTTCGTGCGGACTGCGCCGCGGAGGGAGTCGCGGAGTTTGTGCGGGCAGCCCGGCTCATGGTCTTTGAACAGCCTCCGGAGCACTTCGTCATGGTTGCTGAAGTTGATAGCCACATCGTTGGCATGATCGACATGAGGAACCATTCGCATATCTGCTTGTTCTTCGTCGAACCTTCACGCATCGGCAAGGGAATCGGACGGGGACTGCTCGACTGCGCCGTTGCGGAGTGCCGAAGGCACAAGTCCGACCTGCAACAGATCGACGTCAACTCCTCATTGTGGGCTACACCTGTATATCACCGTTTCGGCTTCAGGCAGACAAAGCCCCAGCAAGTAATCAACGGCATTCGCTTCGTCGAAATGGTGAAGGAACTGGCAGACAGCAAGGCCAACAAGCCCACGGAGGCGACTTGCTAAAGCTCGTGCCGCAAGGGCGTCGTTCGGATCTGAAAAGAAATTAGCGCAAAGACGCAGAGACGCCAAGAAACGCAAAGGAAAACCAGAGACGGATCGATCTTCTTTGCGCCTTCGCGCCTTTGCATTAAACTCCGAAACACAGCACAAGATAAAAAAAGATGGTTCCGAACCAAGGTGTACGGGGCTATCGCTCGAAGCTCGTTCAGCCCCATCACCGACGTTCGATTCGAGAGAAAAAAAGAAAGTTACAACGTCTTGACGTTATAACGTTATAGTGCTATAGTGCTTTCAGAAATGGAGGCAATAGATGACCACATTGACCAAGCGGGCAACCGTTTACCTTGAGCCCAATCTGCATAAAGCGCTTCGCTTGAAGGCTGTCGAAACGTCCCGGTCCGTCTCGGAGCTCCTCAACGACGCCATCCGGAACGAACTGGCCGAAGATGCCGCGGATTTGGACGCCCTTGACACTCGAAAAAACGAACCGACCATGGCGTTTGAGGATTTCGTGAAGGAGCTCAAGCGCCATGGGAAGATATGAGGTGCGTCTCCGCCAGTCTGTGGAGAAAGACTTGCGTCCCATCCCGAAGCGGGATGTTCAGAGGATCGTGGCGGCCATCGCCGCGCTGGCCGAAGACCCGCGACCCATGCATTCCAGAAAACTCTCCGGTTTGGAGAAGTATCGGGTTCGGTGCGGCGTCTATCGGATTCTCTATGAGATTCAGGACGTCATCCTTGTGGTCTGTGTTGTCAGAGTCGCTCATCGGAAGGATGTCTATCGATACTGAATCGAACCAGCCCCCCGAGCGTACCGGCTGACGCCGTCCGCTCATGGGCGCCGTTTGCCAAGAAAGAATGATTGACAAAATGGCCGGGGTGTCGTACGTTGTCATACATGAAAACAGCAACCCTCAGCATTCGATTAGATGAAGACTTGGACCGTCTGCTGGGCAAAGCCAGCCGCCAGACCGGCCGGAGTCGAAGTGACGTGGCGCGGGATGCTCTCCGACGCCAGCTCCGCCTGACGCAGTTCGAGTCCATACGCCGACGGATGATGCCGTTTGCCGAAGCACGGGGATTTCTAACCGACGAGGATGTCTTCGCGAAGGTGTCATGAAGGTATTCCTGGACACGAACGTGATTGCCAGTGCCATGGCGACTCGGGGACTCTGCGCGGACGTGTTTCGAACCGCGATCGAATTTCATGACCTTGTGGTTTCGCCGCGCCTTATCGGGGAGCTACAACGCATTCTCAAAAGCAAGTTCGGTGCGTCGTCGGACATGATTGCCGACGTGGTTTGGCTCTTGCGTCAGGATACCATCACCTCCGAGGCGCTTCCGCTTTCCGACATTCCGTTGAGCGACCCCGCGGATATCGCGATTGTCTCTTCGGCGCTCAATGGCGGGGCGGATATCCTGGTTACGGGAGATAAGGAAGTGTTAGGCCTGAAACGCTTGGGCAACATGCAAATCGTGACGCCGCGTCAGTTCTGGGACAACGAGAGAGGCCAACCATCCCCTCCAACCTAGCTCGCCAGGCTCGCAGGTTGAGGTGGGACGTGGGTTATCCGATCGAAAAATGAGGGGAACCGGCATTGATGCCACACATCCGGTTGTGTCAGATATGTGTTGAGGTGATACTCATGGCGACGAATCTTCAACTGGATGATCGACTGATCAAGCAGGCGGTTGCCTTGGCAACTACCGCGCAAAGAAGGCGGCAGTCACGCAGGCACTGACGGACTCTATCCGTCATCTGCGGCAGGAGCGTATCTTGGAGGTCTTCGGGAAAATCGATTTCGACCCGGGATACGACAACAAGCGGCAGCGGGCACGGGCATGAGAGTCTTGGTTGACACGGGAGTCTGGTCTCTGGCGTTACGGCGCAGGACGGATTCTCAAAGCCCGGAGGCAGACGAACTGCGGCGGCTGATTGCCGCACATGTCGCCGAGATGATCGGGCCGATCCGGCAAGAGATTCTGCGGGCGTGCGTGATGCGGCGCAATTCGCGCGTCTGGAAGGACTTCTCGTTGCATTCCCCGCAGCTCCGCAACACAATCATGCGGCAAGAACGTCACGCGCAGACGAGGGCTGGGCAATCAGCATGACGGTTGCGGCGCGATCCACGGGCGCGATGGAATACGCCGCAACGGCCGCGGGAATGAGCGCGGTGGTGTGGACGGGCAACTCCCGCTCGAATCCATCGCCCCGCACGCGCAGCCCGCCGGTTGAGGCAAACAGGATGTGGAAGCCGCTCCCGAGTTGACGCCCCTCGAACGGCCCGCGCAAGGACACCTCGTCCAGCCTGAAAGAGGGGCAGTCAATCCGTCCCCGGAGCGTATTGCCGGCGATGGCCCTGGCCGCTCCCGGCATGGCCCGTGCGTCGCCCGTGTCGTCCCACCGGATGGCCCGCATGGCCTGTTCCACGTGAAGGGGGCGGGGCTTGCCGTCCGCCCCGACGCGGTTCCAGTCGAACACCCGGTAGGTGGTGTTGGAGCGTTGCTGCACTTCCAGGATCAGGCAGCCCGCGCCGATGGCATGCACCCGGCCCCCGGGCATGAAGAGCATGTCCCCGGCCGAGACCGGGATCCGGCGAAGCCGCGACTCCACGGTTCCGGAGGCGAGCGCGGTTTTGAAAGAGGCCGGCGTGACGCCGGGTTGCAGGCCGGCCCAGACGGCCGCACCGGGCTCGGCATCCAAAACAAACCAGCATTCCGTTTTCGCTTCGCCCCCATGACGCCCGGCGCTTTCCTCGTCGGGGTGCACCTGCACGCTCAGCCGGTCGGCGGAGTCGAGAATCTTGACGAGCAGGGGGAACGCGGCGTCAGCCCGGCCGGTCAGGGCGCGGCCGTGTTCGCGCATGAGTTCGCGGAGCGTCCGGCCGGCATACGGGCCGGAGTCAACCACGCTCATGCCGTCGGGAAGATCGGCGAGTTCCCAGGATTCGGCGTAGCGGTCCAGGCGCGGAGCGGCCGTGCGCCCGAGCCGGGCGGGAAGGTTGCGGCCGCCCCAGAGGTATGGCTTGTAAACCGGGGTGAAGGTGAGCACGGCGGGTTGGAATGGCGTGGGCATCGAAGGCTCAGGCGGAAGCGGGCGTGTCCTTGGGGTAGGCGGGATCCTGCAGGCAGAGTTCGAGGAAGTTGCACTGCCGGCAGCAGCGGAAGTCGAGCGTCAGATCCCAATCCTCCTGGGGCAGGGGCTGGTTGCGGGCCATGTCGGTGTCCACGAGGTAGTCGGCCATCTCGCCGACCGATTCGGCGATGCGGGTTTTGACGTCCTCGAGATCCCCGGCGGAGAGCGCGAGCTGTTTGACGGTCCCCTTGGCGAGGTATTCGATGAAGATGTCCACCTGGCCGGGGTTGAAGCCGTGCTTGACCTGGGCCCAGAGCCCATAGAGCTTGAGCTGGGCCTCGTGCGAGTCCTTGGCCCTGCCGGCTTTCCAGTCGTGGATCTGGAGGCGATCCCCTTTCCGGTACACGTAGTCGGGTATGGCGTAAATCTTGATGCCGTTGAACACGAAGGACTCGGGATCGCCGCCGGAGCCGATGACCGCCACGCGGAGTTCCTGGGTGGGATCGACGGATGCGAGGCGGGGCAGGACCTTGTCCATGAAGTTTTGGATGCAGGCGCGGGCCTGGGCCTTGATGGCCTCCATGACCTCGCTTTCCCGGTCGGGTGGCCAGTTCCGGTAATAGTGTTCGCGCAGGCAGATGTGTTTTTTGGGATTCTGGAGATACAGTTTTTTGCGCGACTCGGTCCAGGCGCGGATGAGGTGGGGGCGGGCGCCGTTTTCGTAGGCCTCCTCCGCGGTGACGGCCACGCCGGCCTGCTTCCGGCGGAGGGCCCACATCACGGCGTCCTCCACGGCGCGGCCGAGGACGGACCAGGCGTTTTCCATTTTCCCGAGCCGGTAGGCGGCCTTCTGGAGGGGGGAGGCGTCGGGGCTCCAGCCGCCCCACATGGCGTATTTGGCCCAGAACCGTTTGCGCCGGCAGAGATC
>CAZSUH010000069.1:5466-16406 GCA_964609905.1 uncultured Verrucomicrobiota bacterium | reverse complement strand
TCGAGCGGCACGGGCCAGGCGTCCACATCGCCGAACGCCTTGAAGAGCACGGCCTTTCCTTCCATGACGGGGATGCTGGCCCGGGCGCCCAGGTCGCCGAGCCCCAGAATGGCGGTGCCGTCGGAGACCACGGCCACGAGGTTGGCGCGGCTGGTGTAGTCGAACGCGGAAGCCGGCCGGGCCGCAATTTCCTTGACGGCATGGGCCACCCCGGGGGTGTAGGCGAGGCACAGGTCCCGCGGGGTGGCGAACGGTTTGAGAATGCGCAAGCCGACCTTGCCGCCACGATGATATTGGAGCACGTCTTCAGGGGTGATGGCCATAACAATTCCTTCTCAAGATGTGGCGCTCATTCTAAAGGGGGCCACCGGGCTTTGCAATCATATCCGCGAAGGAGAGGAAACCATTCGGGCTTGATCGGACGCCCGGGTTGGGCTATCGTTTTCCCCTATCGCCTACGGACAGGAGGATTGCGTGAAGAAAAAGGTGCTCATTCCGACCAAACTCGACAAGATCGCGGCCGAAATCCTGTCCAACCACGGAGCCTACGAGGTGGTGCAGGACGATAGCGCGCCGGTGGCTGATCTGGTGGCGAAACACCCCGACGCCTATGCCCTCATCGTCCGCAGCGAAAAGATCACCAAGGCCGTCATCGACGCGCTGCCGGCCCTCAAGGTGGTCATCCGCGCGGGCGCGGGGTACGACACGATCGACACCAAGCACGCCCGCCGAAAGGGCGTGGATGTGATGAACACGCCCGGCGCCAACTCCAACGCGGTGGCCGAGGAAGTGGTGGCCCTCATGCTGGCCGACGCGCGTCATATCATCGCGGCCGACGCCAGCACCCGTGCCGGCGGATGGGAGAAAAAAGCGTTCATGGGACGGGAACTGGCCGGCAAAACCGTGGGCATCGTCGGGCTGGGCAACATTGGCCGGCTGGTGGCCAGGCGGCTGGCGGGCTTCGAGTGCCGCCTGCTGGGCTATGACCCCGTCATCTCCTCCCAGCGCGCGGAGGAAATTGACGTGACGCTGGTCAACCTGGAAACCCTGTTCACCGAATCCGATTTCATCACGCTGCACGTGCCGTTGAGCGAGGAGACGGCGAACCTGGTGAACGAAAACCTGCTCATGCGCATGAAGAACGGCGCCACCCTGGTCAACTGCGCGCGGCACGGGATCATCGACGAGGAGGCCCTGCGGCGCATCAAGCCGATCAAGCGGCTGCGGTTCATGAACGACGTGTATGCCAAGGACGAGGCGGGGCCGAAGCCCTGCGCCGATATCGCGGACATCATGCTGCCGCATCTGGGCGCGAGCACGCACGAGGCCAACTGGAACGCGGCCCGCCGCGCCGCGGAGCAACTGGTCGAGTTCGACGAGAAGGGGATCGCGAGCTATGTCGTCAACCGCGACATTCCGGAGGGTCTGGACAAGGCGTTCGGCGACCTGGCCTTCACGCTGGCGCGCGTGGCCCGCGTGATCGTGGGCCGCGAGAACAAGCTGCAGAAAATCGAGACCAGCTTTTACGGGTCGCTCCAACCGTTCGCCGACTGGCTGCTCATCCCGATCGTGTCGGCCATCTGGAACGAGTTCGACCGGTCGATGGACACCACGGCGGCCCGGCAATTCCTCAGAGAACGGGGCATCGACTACGTGAGCCGGAAACCCGATTCACGGAAGCGATTCGCCAATTCCATCACCATCGACATGACCGCGAACGTGGGCGCGGACAACCTCCGGTGCACCAGCGTGCGCGGCACGGTGGCGGAAAACACGCTGATGATTTCCCGGATTGACGAGTTCGACAAGCTCTACTTCGAGCCCAAGGGCTACACGGTCTATTTTCAATACGACGACCGGCCCGGCGTGGTGGGGGCCTTGGGCCTGTCCATGGCGGCGGCGGGCATCAACATCGAGGATGTGCGCCATTCGCACAGCGTGGAGTCCAGCCAGTCCCTCGTCATGATGCGGGTCAACAAACCGGTCACCGCGGCGTTGGTCAGCCGGATCGGCGATGAGATCAAGGCCACGCGCGCGGTTGGCTTGTCGCTGTAACCGCGGGTCGGGGATCGTATGCACATAACGGACATTCTTCGCCTCAATCGGCCGTCGTTCAGTTTCGAGTTTTTCCCGCCGAAAAACGAGACGGCGTCGGCCGAGCTGTTTGCGTCCATCCGGCAGCTCAACGGGTTGAAGCCGTCCTTCGTGAGCGTGACCTACGGGGCGGGGGGCTCGACGCGGCAACTGACCCGGGACCTGGTGATCCGGCTTCAGCGGGAGTCGGGGCTTTCGATCGTCGCGCACCTGACGTGCGTCGGGGCCGCGCGGGCGGAGATCGAGGATATCCTGGACCGGTATGGGCAGGGCGGCATTCAGAACGTCATGGCGTTGTGCGGCGATCTGCCGAAGGATGCGGCCGGCGTGACGCCGGTCGCCTCCGACTTCGGCCATGCCGTTGATCTTGTGGCGTTCATCCGGAAACGGTTTCCGCACATGGGCATCGGCGTCGCGGGGTTTCCGGAGGGGCATCCGGCCACGCCCAACCGGTTGAAGGAGATGGACTATTTGAAGGCGAAGGTGGATGCGGGAGCGAACTACATCTGCACCCAGTTGTTTTTCGAAAACCGGGATTTCTACGATTTCCGGGACCGTTGCCGGCTGGCCGGGATCACCGTGCCCATCCTGGCCGGCATTATGCCGATCACCACGCGCAAGGGGCTGGCGCGAATGGCGGAACTGGCGTTGGGCGCCCGGTTTCCGGCGCGGCTGTTGCGTTCGATTTCCCGCGCGGAAGATGACAGCTATGTGCAGAATGTGGGCGTGCATTGGGCCACCGAACAGGTGCGCGATCTCATCGACCACGAGGCCGACGGCATTCATTTTTTCACGCTCAACAAGTCCAGGGCGACCGTTCAGATTTACCAGTCGTTGGGCGTGAGCAATTCCGACCGCCTGCGGGGCAAGCCGGGAAATCCGTTCGCCGACGGGTGATCGGCCGGCGCGGCTCAAGCCAGGCAGGCGCGGATGGCGTTGGCCATTCCCTCGATGAAGCGGGCCACTGAAAACCGCTCGGCCTGCGCGCGAATAGCTTCCGAATTCCAGGAAATGGCGTCCGTCCGCTCGATCGCCATAAATTAAGGTTGACATGAATTAGTGAGTTTGAGATATATCGCAACATGACTAAGCGCGCATGTTCCTCAGACGATCCGAAATTGTGCCTGCGGATTGGTGAGAATGTGCGGGAGGTTCGGCGAATCCGCCATCTTACGCAGGCTGAGCTTGCCAGGCGCATCGGAATAAGCACGGGGCCGCTAAATTCCATCGAGCGGGGAAAACATGTCCCCAGCGGCCGGGTCCTGTATCGACTCGCCGGCGCCCTTCAGGTCAGCGTTGACACGATCATGGGGAGCGCCTTCGGCGGCATCGTCTCTTCCGTGCCATCCCCCTCCACCCTCGTTTCGAAGGCCGCCGATTCCGGGGATGTGATCGGCTCCATCCCATCCGCCGACGCCGGGGATTGGCCCGCCGCCCGGAGCGTCGTTCTCCCCGACGACCCGGCCATGGATGACGTCTCGCGTTTGCGCATCAACCAGGTGTGCCGCGCCTTTCTTGCCTTGGAGGACCTTTGCGAGGCGCAGAAATGCGCGCACATGCCGCTCTATTATCCTTTCATTGTCACGGAGGAAGGGATCGATCTCTTGACGGCCAAGGTTCGCCAGTTTCTGGGGGTGGGGCAGGCCGTGGTCTTCGACTACCTTGAACTGCTGGAGAACGCCGGACTTCGCATTGCCTTCTGCCCACTCGGCGAGGGGCTGGAAAGCGCCGCGTTTTACGATCCGGTCAATGCCAATGCTTTTCTCATTGTGCAAACCGGGATGAACGTCGAGCGGCAACTCTTCGAACTGAGCAAGCGGTTGGGCAGCATCTATCTCCACACCCAGCGGATTCAATTGGCGCGCCGAGCGCCGTCAGCCGGAGTGTTGAGCGATCTTCACGCGGTCCGCAAGTTTGCAGCCCTGTTTCTCATGCCCGCGGCGGTGGTTCGCGCCAGCGTCGAGCAGCTCGCCATCCAGCCCAAGGCTTGGACGTACGAGTTGGTACTCCGGCTCAAGCACCGGTTTGGCGTATCGGCCCAGTCGTTTCTGATGCGGCTAAACGAACTGGACCTGATCACCGCCGCCGCACATAACGCGATTGAGGAACGCATCAAAGCCCACTACAGCCGCAGCGGATATGGCGAGCCCGATTCCTCGCGTCGGATTCTTTCGCCCAACGGGCGCCTGGGCGATTTGCTTGTAACCGCGCTGGCCGATCCCCGGCGGAACGGGGAGGCACGAGAGATCGAGCAGGCCTTGCGCAAGGCCGGCGTGAACTGGCGCGATTGCGGCCGGAACCGGAAAAAGGCGGCCGGGCATGATCACGGCTGAACAGGAGGAAAGACGGTATGAGTCCATGCGTTGATGTCTGTTTTCGTGTGCTTGGCGGACCTATTCCCTCGGATCACGCCTACGCGCTCTACTCCGCAATCGCCCGCCTTCTGCCCGCGTTGCATGGTGACAAGGAGGTCGGCATCCACGCCATCAACGGACGGAACACCGGCGACCGGCTGCTGGCTTTGACCGGAACAAGCCGCCTGACGCTGAGGATTGCCTACGACCGCATCGGGGACGTTCTTCCCCTCGCTGGAAAGGCTCTGGCGCTCGATGGGCACACCATTCAGGTTGGCATACCGGCCACGCGCGCCCTGGTCCCGGGCGCGCGGCTGTATAGTCGACTGGTTGTGATCAAGGGCTTCACCGAACCCCAGCCGTTCCTGGAAGCCGTCGGGCGTCAATTAGTGGAGATGGGCATCCGGGGCAAGCCATCCCTTGTGGACACAGCGAGCACGGCCGCATCGAATCAGGGGCGCTCCGGCGGCACACGGTCGCCATTTCTTCGCCGCACGTTTTGCATTCACGACAAGAATATCGTTGGATTCGCCGTGCGTGTCGAGGAGTTGACGGCCGCGGAATCCATAATGCTCCAGGAACAGGGGCTGGGTGGACGACGAAGGTTCGGATGCGGAGTGTTTGTGGCGGACACCGAAAGACGGTAATGGCTTTTCCCGTTCAACCTGTTCTCGCGAAGCATGTGCCTCCTTCAGGCGTTGTGCCCGAGGCAGCAACACTTTACGGGCATACGCGCGCTGTTTTGAGCGCGGTAGAATTATTCCTCGATTGTCACGCCCCACAACACCTTTCCGACTCGTTTGCATTTAACACGGATCAGACGGAAAAGTGCGCGCGTATATTGCGCGTAGCCGCCATTTTGCACGATTCTGGCAAGGCCAACGATCATTTCCAGCGTCTGATGCGGGGCGATTCTCTATTGCAGGCAATCCGGCATGAGCAGATATCCTACTGGATCGCACGAACTTTTCTGGAGTACCTCCCGGATCTATCCGTGAAAGACAGGCACATGGTTGCATGGGCCGTGTTGGGGCACCACCGGCAGTATCCTGACGACACGAACCGGGAAGGCTGCGGTATGGAGGTCGCCATACTGAAGGTTGGCACGTTCGACGCCTTGGCAAAATTATTGGGACTCGACTGTGCCCCTGAACTCCCGTCCAGTGTGAAAGTCATTGGTCGCGGAAGTCTTCCTCGATTTCTGGAGGCGCAGGATATTGATTCTACGCTGGAGGCTCCGAGCTGGTCTCAATCTGACCGAATCCTTTTGGGCGTGCTCAAGAACTCGTTGATGCTGGCCGACATCCTGGGATCCGCCGTCGGACGTAACGATGATTTGGCGGCATGGGCTCGCACGGCATGGCAAAACGTCTGCGAAACGGGCGATTGCGCGGCGGTCGCGAACAGCCGGCTAAACGGGAAAGAACCGCGATTATTCCAGCGTCAACTCGGAGAATCGCGTCGCAGGGTGACGCTTGCCATTGCAGGTTGCGGTTCCGGGAAGACCATCGGGGCGTACCTTTGGGGGGAGCGCCACGCTGTCGGACGCAAGCTCTTCGTCTGCTATCCGACTACCGGTACCGCGACCGAGGGATTTCGCGACTATCTGCAGGATGCTGACGCGACTCTTTCGCATAGCCGTGCCGCTATCGACTTCGATCTGCTGGGGATGGACGATCGCCTAGGTGAATACGAAGACAGCCTGCAAGTGAAGCGTGCCATTTGCGAATGGCATCCCAAGATGTTGACATGTACAGCCGATCTCGTGTTGGGAATCGTTCACAATGCGCACGCCTCGATCTGCGCTTGGCCATCCTTGGTAAATGGCGCCTTCGTATTCGATGAGATACACGCCTACGACGAAAGTATGTGGCAGTCCCTCCTGGTATTCCTGAGGACCTTCCGGAGTCCGGTTCTGCTTATGACCGCATCCTTGCCTGATGCGCGACGGCGGGAATTGGAGAAGATGCTGGCAGAAGCAGGGGAACGTATAGAGATCATCCCCGGGTCCCAACAACTCGAGGGATTGCCTCGATACCGGTGCGCCCCCGCCGTTGATCCCACCGGCCTTGTTCGTGCCCAGTTTGCTAAAGGTGGAAAGATCTTGTGGGTTGCGAACACCGTGACCCGTTGTTTGGACGTGGCCGATCGATTCACCGACATCGGAGTACTCATTTACCACAGCCGGTATCGGTACGCCGACCGGCTCGGTCGGCACCGGGAACTGGTGGCTGAGTTTCGTGCCGAAGGCCCTGCGCTTGCGGTGTGTACGCAAGTCGCGGAGATGAGTCTTGATCTCAGCGCCGACCTGCTGGTCTGTGATCTTGCTCCCGTGCCCGCTCTAATTCAACGGTTGGGTCGGCTCAATCGGCGATCCACGCCTGAGGAACCAACACCACCAGCGCCCTTCCTCATCGTGCCGCCCGAAAACACACTCCCCTACGAAGCAGCCGATTTGGAGAGCGCCAGAAAATGGCTTGCGGCGATGGGGGTGGGGCCCTTAAGCCAGCAGACACTCTCGGAGGCATGGACAATGAACATGGCTCCATGGAATGGCATATTTCAGAACGAGTGGCTTGACGGTTTTATGCAGACCCGGCCCGGCCCCATTCGCGAAGGTTCAGCTTCTATTTCCGTGCTTTTACAGGCGGATGTCGACGTGGCCCGAGCCAATCCCAACCGACTGCCGGAACTTGTGATCCCGATGACCCCGCCGCCGGGCAGGGAGTGGCAGTCATGGCCAGTCGTCGGTTACGCTCGGGTGGTGCCAGCGAACAGAATTACATACAACCCAATGCGAGGTGCGCAATGGACAAGATAAAAGAGCCTGCTCTTAAAAACTCGTTCCACAAGGTGAAAAGCGCGAACAAAGACGGTCCGAGGACCGATGGCCGCTTGTCACTGCGGCTTGACCTCTTCGGGCCGGGTATGGGATTGTTCCATCGCGCCGGACTTGCCGGCTTGGTCTCGACTCTTCAGTGGATAAAAAGGGAAGTGCCGGAATCGGAACGGCCTCCAGGAACCTGGCAGTTTGACGACCGCATCCTGACCATCGAAGCGGAGAACTCAAGGGCATTCCTTAGCCGACTCTACGCTCTGGCGTTCCAGACACGCGACGGTCTTTATTTCATGCCCGGCAAGTACCCCCTGCGCACGCCGCCTCAGGAAGTCCTTGTGTTCATGCACAAGGCCATAACGAACACGTTCTACTCCCACAAGCCGTCCACCTGCGGTAAACGCAAACGGGTTGTGACCCGGGAACTCCAGATCGACTCGCAGTCCGTCGTGCTCACTTACGACGAATGGAGTAAGTTCGGCCATTCTGCTTTCTTCAACGAATTAATGGACGGCAAGTCATTTGGTGGTCCGAATGTTGTTTACAAGGGCGGGGTAGTTCCTGGCGCCATGGAACGGCATGCCGGTCTTCCAAACACCGAAGCGACAGACTCGGCGGAGCACGTGCTTTGTCTTCACTTCGCGTTAGTCGCCTGCCTGACGTTGCCCGGCAGAAACGGCACCTCCGGCATTCTCGTGGTGCCGGAGATCGAAAACCTTCTGACGGTCGAACGCGTGCTCAGTTCTCTTGTTCCCGCGACGGCTCGCGACTGCCATGTCGGCGGCGCCAGCGATGCCGCCTTCCAAGCCGAGTTGCGCCTCAGGTTGGATGAACAGGCCGATAAGGGCGGCGTTCCGGCTTGCGTTGGCATGACTACAGCCCAGAAGGCATGGAAAGCGTTCGCTCGCGATTCGGTCGTCGTTGCCCAGCCTGGCACGCCGGAACTCCAGTTCTACCAGACAATACTGGCGAGTTTTCCTTCGCGCTGCGTAGCACTAGCGAAAGCACGGAAAGACGGAGCTACGCATTTCTGGACGCATAGTATCTGCCGACAACTTTTTGCTGATAACTTGGCGCGGGGGAGGGCCTGGTATGATGGCTTCCATCGGCGATTCACAAGCAATGAGTTAACGAAAGAAACACTGTACGAAAGAAAGGAGTTGCAGAATATGGTTGAGAACATGCAGTGGAACGACTCGGCGGAGCGCACCCTCGTGCGATCCGTTCACGAGGCGATGCGGCGGCGCTTCGGCGCAATCGCCGCGGAAAACGAGGGGAATCCAACCGCAAGGCGGAACAGGATTCAGCGCGAAAGCGATCGCCTGCGGATGGCGCTCGCAGGTGCCAAAACCCAGGCTGATTTCAGCCGTACGATCACGGACCTCTGGAGCCGGGCGGGGACGTTGCCCGAGTTGCAGGAGCACTGGTCCGATGTCCTGCCCTTCTTGAGCGACCGCCGTTGGCAGCAAGGCCGCGACCTTGCCCTGCTGGCGTTAGCCAGCTACAAGGGAAAGTCGGCGGGGGATGAAGACGTTTTGAAAAATGTGGAAAACAACAAGGAGTGAAGACATGAGCTTGCATGTATTCGGAAACATCGTCACCCAACTCGGCACGGCATCCAACAACCGCGGCGAAACAGAAGGTAATCTGACAACGCTGCAGAAACTGATCTGGCAGGGGCAAGTGCACAGCACCGTGAGCGCCGAAGCGATCCGTTTCGCGCTTCGCAGGCGCATGCTTGAGGACAACCAGAAACTCAATCGCGCCTGGGACGAGGAAGCCCGTGCGAATTCCTGGGAGGATCCGTCATTTGCCGACGTCGCCAAGTTCATGGATAGCGACTTGCTCGGATTCATGTCCGCCGAGGCCGCCAAGGAGGAAAACGTCTCAGACGACGACTCTCCAGCGAAGGGCAAGGCGAAAGCAAAAGGCAAAACCACGGCACGCCGGAGTGTGCTGGAGATCACACGCGCTGTGTCGCTCACTCCATGGCCTGGCGATGTCGCTTTTGGCGCGGCTTCTCCGGGGGCCACGCCGTCCGCGGCGAAAAAGGGAACGAACCCGGCCCCGTATAGCAGCGAGGTGCACGCCACGCGCTACCAATATGGATTCGCCATTACCCCGGAACGGCTGAAGGATCCTAAACGTGCCGTGTTGGCGCTTCGCTACCTTGCCAGCCTCGGGCCTGTCGCAGGAAGCCACGCCCGGTTTCTCTTCGATTTCAGCCCGGAGAGTCTCGTTCTGCGAATCACTTCGGATCCTTCGCCCCGCATCCTCTACTGCTTCAACTTATGCGATGAAGAGCCCCGTATGCGCGAACTGCTCCGTCGCATACAGGCGGGCGATATTTGCCCTGAAGAGGTGGTGGTCGGTGGCGCTGTGGCGTCGACTGAGGAGGCCAGGAAGATTGGACAACTCGGTGCTACCGTCGAGGCTGGTGTATTGAACGCCGTCAACTCTGCCATCGTCAAGATGTCCTCCAAATCGTAATAAGAGGCGACGCCATGATGGGACTTTACGTCACCGTTCCAGTGGCCGGCTTCCGAAAGGGGCTGGCGCGCGACTACTGGGAGAGCCATCCGCTGCCGCCTCCATCCACCTGCTACGGATTCCTCCTCGCCCTCGTGGGCGAGGAGGATCGCGAACGCCATCGTGGGGTACGCATTGCTCCCGCCCTGTTGACGCGACCCGCTTCCAGCGTTGTCCTCCGGACAGCCTGGCGTGTAAAGGTGAGAGGATCCGGTTTGGGAAACGGGCCAAATCGTACGCCGGTTGAGCAGGAACTGCTGACCGGCAGCAAGCTCGCGATATGGCTGGATAGTTCACAAGAAACGCATTCGCCAACGTTGGAGCAGCGTGTTCGGGTTGCCCTCGATAATCCGTCAAAAGTGGATCGGTTCGGCGGCCTTTCGTTGGGGGAAAGCTCGCACTTGGTGGACGAGGTGAAGCTCTTGGCATCGTCGGAATGGCAAAGCCAGACGATTTACCTCCTTTCGGAACGAGGGAGAATCTCGCTTCCGGTATGGGTGGACCACGTCGGCAGCGCCGGGACACATAACATAGCCGGCGACCTCATGGAAATGGCGGTAGCCGCCCCGGAGCTAAGGTTGATGCCGATGATCGCGCCACGCTGAGGTTCGCATGGAAGTCCACGCTCCGCTTCGCGTGATGTCGCTTCATGCGCTTGCCTACTGCGAGCGGCTGTTCTACCATTGCGTGGCGCGCTTCAGGGATCGCGATGGAGGCGACACCTGGGCGGAGGAGTCCGACCTGGTGATCATTTGACATTTTCAAGTATAGTTCCTTGAAAACCGAATATCTCTTCGATTGTTGCGTAACGTGCTGTTGTTCAGGGAGTTAGAGAAGGTGGGTTCGGTTGCCATGCTTGAATCCCCGGAAGACAACGGCAGGCCGTCCAAAATCGCGTGGATGATATGGGATTGGATAACGCCAACGGCCAGTCCGATGTCGCTCTTTATCTCTATGCAGTAGATGCTTGAAAGCACGGATTGTAACTGCATTAATAGCAAACACTTGAATAGGGTACAGTGAAAATTCCTCAGATGCCGAAAGGCGTTGAGCACAGCGGGAAGATTTCGAAAATGGTTGAATGGCTTGAGTGAAAATTCCTCAGATGCCGAAAGGCGTTGAGCACA
>CAZSUH010000069.1:0-5366 GCA_964609905.1 uncultured Verrucomicrobiota bacterium | reverse complement strand
GTGAAAATTCCTCAGATGCCGAAAGGCGTTGAGCACATCCGCCACGATAGCCACCCGATGAAGGCACCGAGTGAAAATTCCTCAGATGCCGAAAGGCGTTGAGCACCAAATAAACGTCATGTCAGCCACTCCCAATTGTAACGTGAAAATTCCTCAGATGCCGAAAGGCGTTGAGCACGACCGGCGCAACAGGGAAATCCAGGCCGCGCAGATGGTGAAAATTCCTCAGATGCCGAAAGGCGTTGAGCACAAAGCCGTCGCGATGGCATACGCGGGGAACTTCTCCGGTGAAAATACCTCAGATGCCGAAAGGCGTTGAGCACGCGCGGACCGTGTTTGGGCTCACTCCGGCAAGCTTGGGTGAAAATACCTCAGATGCCGAAAGGCGTTGAGCACCGGACAGGTGCGGCGCCGCTGCGGGCCGTCTTGTGAGGGTGAAAATACCTCAGATGCCGAAAGGCGTTGAGCACCACCTCGCGGTGCTGAACATCCTCAAGGTGCGGAGGTGAAAATTCCTCAGATGCCGAAAGGCGTTGAGCACTGCCTTGCCGGTCCAACCTCGCGAGTGACCACAATATGAAAATTCCTCAGATGTCGAAAGGCGTTGAGCACTGGGAGCAGGACGATGCCGCCGACCTCGCCTACGAGTGAAAACTCCTCAGATGCCGAAAGGCGTTGAGTACGCGGTTCGGGATGAAAAAACCAGAAAAAAAAACAGATCACAGCAAACGGAACTGTAGGGGAGGCGCTTGCCTGCCGTGAGCTTGTCGAACGGTCGCCGCCTGCCATGCGTAAAGATGGCGCATGGCGGCGTGATGCGGTCGGCCACGAGGGCCGTCCCTACAGCCAGACCAAAACCAGACGAAAACATTTTTCTCGAACCGGCTCGGGTCTATCGGCCGAAGCGGCTTCAGGTATGGGCCCACGGATAGCGTGGGCGAGGGGCGCCGAGGCGAAAGAGCGGCGAATTTTCCTGCTGGATTCACGCGGCGTATTTTTTATTCTATCGCCAAACATAAGGAGCGTGGTCCATGCCCAATCAAGCCGTTCAGTCCGCCCTGCCGCCCATTATCGTCGCGCCCCACCTGTCGCACGAACAGACCACGGTTCTGCTCCGGTCCGCCCTCCAGACGGTCCGGATCGCCTTCCTGACCGTGGGCCGGCTCCTGTCCATGGTGCGCGAGGAGAAGATCTACGCCCAGGCGGGCTGCGCCAACCTCGAAACCTATGCCCGCGAAAAGCTCGATCTCGGCCGCACTTCTCTCTAT
This sequence comes from uncultured Verrucomicrobiota bacterium, assembly GCA_964609905.1. GTDB lineage: Bacteria > Verrucomicrobiota > Kiritimatiellia > CAIKKV01 > CAIKKV01 > CAZSUH01. Next base: position 4,098 of record CAZSUH010000069.1, on the reverse strand, counting down.
GACTACCTGCGCGTGTTCGAGTGGGTGGCACAAACCCATCCCGAATGGCTGGACCCCGAGCCCGGCACCTTCATCCCCGACCTGAACGACGTGAAGGACCTGATCTGGATTGAGAAGGACCTGGCCCGGACGGATTTGCCCAAGGAGTCGCGCGCCACGCTTGTAGAACTGAAGAAAAAGGGGCTGGAAGGCCGTCTTCGCGACGACGAATTGGACTCTTTTCGCAAGCGCCGGAATGCCGCGCGCGCCGGCGCCTCGGATTTCCTGGGGAAACTGCGCCGCTTGCGCGAGGAAGGCGAAAAGGAAGGCGTACCCGCGACCGTGCTGGCGGAACTGGATTCCGCCATCGGGTTGATGGAAAAAATCCCGGACTAGCGAATGAACTGAATCGGCCGCCCCCTCCAGAGGGGCGTTTCCACCGCAGGCATGTCCTTTCAAGTTGCGTCATAACCAGCACCGCATCAGGTGGTTACGGAAAAGTCCGCGCGCGCGGACTTTGGGTTTCAAGGGAGCCAGTCAAACCACACTATTTCAGGACGCGGGTTATCGAGGCGGCCATTCCCTCGATGAAGCGGGCCACCGAAAACCGCTCGGCCTGCGCGCGAATAGCTTCCGAATTCCAGGAAATGGCGTCCGCCTTTTGCACGGCCTCGATCAGCGCGGTTTCCGTCTGTTCCCCGAAAAACAGGCCGGTCACGCCATCCGCGACAGTCTCGGTGACGCCGCCTTTTCCGTAGGCGATCACCGGCCGGCCGCAGGCCATGGCCTCGACGGGCACGATGCCGAAATCCTCTTCGCCTGGGAAAACGAGCGCCCGGCATCCGCGATACAACTCCAGCAGCGCGTCGTCGGGCAGGCGTCCGAGAAACTCCACCGTGGGGCCGGCCAGGGCTTTCAGCTTGTCCGCTTCGCTGCCCGCGCCCGCGATCTTGAGCTTGCGGCCCGCGCGTGTATACGCCCCCACGGCCAGGTCGATACGTTTGTAGGGGACCAGGGCCGACACGATCAGGTCGTAAGGGCCGGGAGGGCGTCCGTCCGGGGTCCAGCGGGCGGTATCGGCCGGCGGATAGACGAGATCGGATTCCCGCCCGTAGAACCGGCTGATCCGCTCCTGCACATGGCGGCTGATGCCGATGAAGCGGTCCACGCCCGAGTTGGTGCGGCGGTCCCAGTGGCGCAGCAGGGCGAGCAGGGGCGCGGCCGCGGCGCGGCGGGCGGGATTGCCGCCGAAGTAGATGTCGAAAAAGAGCCAGGCATACCGGATGGGCGTGAAGCAGTAGCAGAGGTGGCGGCCGCCGGCCGGCCGGCGGAGCCCCTTGATGACGCAGTGGCTGGTGGTGATGAGCAGGTCCGCCGGCGGGGTGGGGAGGCTGCGCAAGGCCAGCGGGAACAGCGGCAGGAAATGGCGATAGCGGCGGTTGATTCCCGGGATGCGCTGGAGCCAGGAGGTGCGCACCGCATGGCGGTTGATCCGGTCGGAGAGGGCGCCGGGCTCGTGGATCAGCGTGAGAATCGGCGCATTCGGAAAGCCGTCCGCCAGCAGTTCCAGCACCCGCTCGCCGCCGCGCATGCCGGTGAGCCAGTCGTGGCCGAGCACGGTTTGCAGGCCGGTCCAGGAAGGAGGATAGGAAATGACGCTGTTCATGAATAAGAGTTAAATCGGGTCAAAGCTAGCGCGAAAGGCCCCAAAAACCAAGACAAAATAGAAAAACTTGAAAAGGGATGCGCAGCATGGTATCTCAATAATAGGACGGGCGAACCCAAGGGGTGTCCCCCCAGCGATAACGTTCAAGAAGGAGTTTTCCAGATGAAAGAGCAAACCCTGAAACGACTCGGAAAGACACTGCTGCTCGCGGGTACTTGCGCGTTCGCGTCCCTGCTGTCCGCCGCGGAGCCAACCCCGCTGGAGGTCAAAATCAACGACTGGATGGCCAAGCTTACGGCCACGAATGCGACGGCGAATGCCCAGAAGTCGATCTTTTCCCAGATGCGCAACCCGGCCACGCTCAACGCGTGCAAAGCCTCGACCAACTTCGTTCCGCTCCAGGCGGCGCTCCTGAAGTTGGAACCGCTTGCGGCCGCGAAAAAGATCGCGATCAACGAAGACGACATTCTGCTGGCGCTGTCCGAGGTTTACGCGATGGCGGGCTCGGACGACAAGGCCGACGCCTCGTACCGGAAGGTCATCGCCATGAAGGACGCCGATCCGAAGAACAAGTCCGCGGCCCTGGAGGCCTTGTCCGACAAGGTGCGGGGCGGCCGCTGGGATGTCTGGAGTCCGCAATACCAGGCGCGATACATCGGTCTGAAACCGGAGTCCGACCTCGAGAAGATGAAAAAGGAATACATCGATCTTCTCGAACAGCGCCTGGCGGTCGCTTCCGAGGACCCCGACTTCCTGCTGGAATATGCGCGTTACCATCTCCTGACACTGGACAACGTGGAGAAGACCGAGCCGATCTACAAAAAGCTGCTCGCCATGGAGAAGCTGCCCGACCAGCGGCGCGCGGAGGCGTATTACGGGCTGGCGAACGCGGCCCTCCTGCGCGGCAGCCAGGCGGAGGCGATTCAGATCCTGAAGGAGTTCAAGGCGCAGAACCTTTCAGGCGCCGCCCCCCGCGGCCATGCCAACTACGTTGTGCAGCTCGGCAACACCGCGAAATTGCTGGACGGCGACACGGCGCTGGATCATTTCCAGATGCCGCTCTATTCGGGCGCGAAGGCGTTCCCGCAGCCCCAGCAAGCCGATTACACGGAACAGTTCGTGCCCGTGAAGTCGATCCGGATCGAATTGGGCCAGGGACTGGACATGCAGACGCCGGGGCTGCGCTACATCCTGCCGAAGCTCAAACGCATGGGGGTCGCGGTCGACAAGGGCGCGTCGTTTGTCTTGAAGATCAATGCCGACAACACGCTGAAAGCCCCGGAGAAGAAGGAAGGCTACGCGCTCACGGTCACGAAGGACGGCGCCAGCGTGGTCGGGTTCGACCCGCAGGGCGTCACTTGGGGCCTGGTCTCGTTTCTCCAGCTCTTCGACAGCCAGAACGGCGCCAAGGTGCGCGTCTGCACGATCAACGACTGGCCGACCATGCCGGTGCGGGGCTTTTACAACACCGACGTCAACCCCATGATTCCCGAGATGGCGATCTACTCCAAGATGAACCTGGTCATCATGCAGAGCGCGAATGCGTTGGGCGGTTGGGGGATGACACCCGTGATCGAGGCGGAAATGAAAGCCATGACCGGCCTGCTCCGCGACTTCGGCTTTCAGGTCATGTACGGCGCGTTCGCCCACACCATGTACCCCAAGTACCCGCTCACGTCCGAACGCACCTTCGAGCTTCACCAGGAAGTATTCGGCAAGGTGGCCGCCCTGGGCGCGGGTATCTATTTCCCTTACGACGATGCCCGCTATCCGCTCCATCCGCAGGACGAGAAGATCAGCAAAATCGGAGCCAACCAGGACGCGCAATACCTGACCCGGCTCTACCGCGCGATCAAGGCGAAATACCCGACCTTTTCGATGATCTTCTGCCCGCCCTTCTACTGGGGACCGGACGCCCCCGCGTCCTATCCGGAGGACCGCGAAAACTATCTGCGGAGCCTGGGCGAGCATCTGGATCCGGAGATCCTGGTGTTCTGGACCGGCCCCCGCGTGAAGGGGTACCAGGTCACGCCGGAGCAGGTCAAATGGATCACGGACCTGATCCGGCGCAAGCCCACCTACGGGCAGAACGGATGGGGCCCGCACAACCTGATCCAGTATACCGCGGATCCTATTTACGGCTGGAAGACCTGGCATTACGACGGATTCCAGCAGGACGTCCAGGCTTATCTGTGCAACAGCATGGTGGGCAGCCAAGCCCCGCTCATCTGCACGCTCGGAGACTGGGAATGGAATGAGAAGGGGTTCGACGCGGACCGCTCCACCGAGGCCATGGTGGACGCCTACTACGGCAAGGGCATGTTCGCCGCCATGCGGCCCGCCGTCCTCGCGCTGACCAAGATTGACAAGTACCGCTACGGTGCGATCACGCCCGAGGCGGTGCACGAGATCCCGATGCTGGAGGAGGTGGACAAGGTGGCCCGGGAGTCGCT
>CAZSUH010000068.1:0-16422 GCA_964609905.1 uncultured Verrucomicrobiota bacterium | reverse complement strand
CCCGCTTCTCCTTCGCGATCCGCTCCAGCCGCTTGTCCACCATGTCCACGTCCGAGAACAGGATTTCCGTGGCCAGGTCGGAGCGATCCCGCGCGGCGTCCACGCTCCCGCGCGGATGAAACACGTCCGACGCCGTGAAAGCGCGCAGCACCACGCACAGCAACTCGCTCTTGCGCGCCGCGTCCATCCAGGCGCCCTTGCCCTCCGCCGGCACGTCGGGACACAGCACCATCGTGGTCTCCGCGAACTTGGTCCGCTGCGGCTTGCACAGCGCGGCCAGCGTCTCGACCCGCGGATCATACACCGGCGCCGCGCCGTCCACCGCCTCGTCCTCCTTGCGGCCGTGCGGCACGTCGCGATTGGTCAACAGCTTGAACAGGGTCTTCTTGCCCGCCTGCGGATATCCGATAATTGCCACTTTCATCGTGCGCCTCGCTACCTTCCCCAATCCATTCGATTCAATCCGGGATCGCCGCCGTGAAGGCCAGCATCGGCAGATACCCGCCGATGTCGAACGGCACATCCGCGGGCGGACAGGCCGTTGGCGCGCCCACCACCGTGGCCGCGCTCCGGATCGGCCGCGCCAGGTCGATGTGGAGCACGTCCTTGCCCTTCACCCACCACCCCTTCATCGGCGCCACGCCCGCGGCGTCCCGCACCTCGAAAGGGAACTGCGCCGGAATGGCGCCCTCATAATGCAACCGCACATCCACGTTCGCGAAGACCAGCTCGATCGCGTCCGGCGCCACCCGCGTCACCCGCTCCAGGTCCGGGCACCGGTATTTCACCGGCCGCCCGTAAGCGGCGCCCAGCGCGGCCGCCGCCATCCGCTCGCCCAGGATCACGTTGGCCGACGAGTGGTTGTGAATGCCGTCGGACAGTCCCAGGTCGAGCGCCGAGACCACCTCCACGCCCTTCACCATGCGAGCCGCCTGCCGCTGGATCTCGCGGATCGCTTCCCAGCCCGCATGCGACGGATCGCCCGGCGCCGCGCCGCGGTGGCGGTTCAACTGCACGGTGATCACGGGCAAATCGGGCCGGCGGAACGCGCGGCGGCAATGCTTCACGAACTGCGCGAACCGCTTCGCGTACAGCGGATGACTATCGGCGGCCGTGTCGGATTCGCCCTGGTACCAGAGTACGCCGCGGCAGCCGCCGCCGGCGTCCCGCACGTAGGCCAGCATATTGTCGAACAGCGAACCCGGGCCCGGCGCCCAGCTCGCGATCGCCGAGCCGCCCAGCGCCGCGGGAACGAGGCCGATCGGATAGCCCACCGCCCGCTTCACCATCCTCGCAAACGCCAGGAACGGCGAGTGCGAGGCGTTCGCGCCCTCGCGGTTGGCGGGATACTGCGTGTCCGTCGAATCATCGAGCGGATGCGTGGCCAGCCGCCATTCCCCGCTCGCATGGAACTGGTGGATGCCCAGCTCCGGCGCGTCCGGACAGGGCGTCTTGCCGTAGCCGGCCGCGTTGCTTTGCCCGGCGATCACCCACACGTCACCCACGCCGACGTGGTGGCGCATGTCCCCGCGCCGCGCCCACTCCACCGGGCACCCGTCAAACTGGACGACGGTCTCGATCCGGTACAACCCACCCGCTGGAACGCGCTTCAGGACGATGCTCCACGTCCCGTCCGGATTCGTCTTCGCCGGCGTCCAGTCGAACGCACGGCCGATCGTGCGCATCTGCGCCTCGTCCATCACGCGCACCAGCACCTGCGCCTGCTTGATCCCGGGATCGGCGATCCATCGCCCGCCGAGTTCGATATCCGCCGTGCCGCGCTTGTTCTGCTGGTAAATCTGCCAGTTCTGCGGGCCCCGCTCGAGGATCACACCCGCCTCGTTTTTTGCGTTCATCCCCTGCGCTCTCCTGCTCCATGCACAGTGCAAAACCCGGCTCGAAATGTCAATGCCTATTGAAATGCCGCTCCCCTTGTTGCATACTGAACAGCCGTTATGTCAACCGCTCCCCATCCCAACAACCCTCAAGCCGCACAGCATGCCATGACCGCACCCCCAATCCCCATCCTGTTCGACACCGACATCGGCTCGGACATCGACGATGCCGTCTGCCTCGCCTACCTGCTCAGCCAACCCCGTTGCGACCTGCTGGGCGTGACCACCGTGTCCGGCCAGCCGCGCGCGCGCGCCGCGCTGGCCGATGCGGTCTGCCAGGCCGCCGGCCGCCGCGACATCCCCATTCATGCCGGCAGCGACCAGGGGATCAACCTGGGTATCGTGCAACCGGAATGCCCGCAGGCCGCCATCCTGTCCCGCTTCCCGCATCGCGCGCCGGACGCCTTTGCGCCATCCACCGCCGTCGGCTTCCTGCGCGAGCAGATATCCGCCCGGCCCGGCGAAATCACGCTGTTGGCCGTCGGACCGCTGACCAACATCGGCCTGCTGTTCACGCTCGATCCCGAAATACCCCGAAAGCTGAAACGCCTGGTCCTGATGGGCGGCCTGTTCGGCTGGGGCGTTTCAGGCTGTTCCCGCGAATGGAACATCCTGTGCGATCCCATCGCCGCCTCGATCGTCTTCAAAGCGCCGGTGCCGGAACTGGTGGCCGTGGGACTCGACGTCACCACGCAATGCCGGATGCCCGCCGCCGACTGCATCGGCCGGTTCCGACAGATCGGAGGTCCGCTTGCCGTCGTGGCCGCGGCCACGGAAATCTGGGGCCGTCACGTCCCGCTTGTCACGTTCCACGATCCGCTTGCGGGCGCCGTCGTGTTCAAGCCGGCGCTGTGCCAATACACGGAGGGCCGGGTGGAAGTGGAATTGACGAGCAACCAACTGGCCGGCGCCACGCTGTTCGACGGGAACCGTCCGACCAAGCCGCACCGCGTCGCGACGGCCGTCAATGTGCCGGCCTTTTTCGAGGAATATTTCGGCACCACATCGGGGAAAAACGCATGAACGATGTCCTGTCCGCTGAAGCCGTGCTGAACGCCATCCGGGAACCTGCCGCGTTTGGCGGCAAGCCGCCGCCGTTCTGGGACGAGGCCATGGCCGCCCGACCGGAAGGGCCGCTGCCGTTTCTGGATGCCGCCGCCATTCCCGCCCGGCGCCAGGCGGCCGGCCTGCCGGCCGACCGCGATCCCCTGCTGATCGACACGGCCGCGATCGTTGCCGCCGATCCGGCCTTGAGCGCGTACGCCTGGTATCTGCAGTGGCGCGTCTTCGTCGCGCCGGGGAAAGGCGTGCCGGGAGGGCTTCCCACGCTCCTCGACCGGCTCGGTGACCGGGCCGGCGCGTTCTCCCTGCTGCTGTCGCTCGAATTCCCCCCGGCCCTGGCTGCCTGGCACAGACGCTTCGGCTATCCGCCGTCCGTGACCGTCGAAACCGTGCGGCAAATTTCCTGTTTCGAACTCAATCATATTCGCGGACGCGGCCGGCCCGGCATGTATGAAGGCCAGTTGAGCTGGTTCGCCACGTATCTGGTGGATCCGTATGTCCGGCTCGGCCGCTTCGAGTTTCAATTGCACCCTTACGGCGGCGGCGTCAGCGCCTGGAAACGCGAAGCCGACGGCCAGGTGCTGGCGCTGGCGGAACCGGGCGTCCGCGTGGCCGACAACGGCGCTCAACTCGATGGCAAAACCCCGCCCGAAGCCGGGTGGAAGACGACCCTGGAGGTAACCCCGGAGTCCGTCGCCGGGTTTCCCATCGATCCCGCCGGCCGGATTCTCCGCAAGGCGGTCCGGCTCGCGCGCGCCGACTGGATACCTTGTCTTCGAAAAGGGGACAACGTGCTGGATATGCACATCCCGGCGGGCGGCGGCATGACGTGGGAGGCCATGGCCGAGAGCTTCCGCCGGGCGCACGAGTTTTTCACGCACCACCATCCCGACCGCCCCTTTATGGCGGTCGTCTGCGGCACCTGGTTCCTGGATCCCCAGCTCGCGACGCTCCTGCCGCCGGACGCGAATCCGCTGCGGCTGCAGCGCGCCGTCCATCTTTATCCCCTCAACTGGGGCGCCGGCGGCCTCTGGTTCGTCTTCCAGCTTGATCCTCTCAAGACCGCGCCATCCGGCCTGCCGCGCGACACCACGCTGCGCCGCGTGCTCGCGGAATTCCTGGAAAAAGGCGGCCAGTGGAAATGCGGCGGCATGTTTCTCATGAAGGAAGACATGCTCCGCCTGCAGGAAGGCCTGTACCGTAAGCGCTTCGATGCGCTTCGCCGCGACCTGGGGGTGTAAACGCCCCGGTTACCGCACCACCCGGAACCGGGCGCGCAGCAGATTCCGGTCCCGCGAGTTCGGACCCACCAGCGCCTCGAACTCGCCCGGCTCCACCACCCGCTCGCCGGCGGCATTGACGATCGTCAACGCTTGCGCCGGCAGCGCAAACTCCACCGTCCGGGACTCGCCCGGTTGCAGGACAACCTGCCGGTACGCCTTCAACTCCTTCTGCACCCAGGTGGCCGAGGTGACCAGGTCCGACACATAGAATTGCACCGTTTCCCGGCCCTCGCGCGCGCCCGTGTTGCGCACGTCCACGCTCACGCGCACCCGGTCGTTGCGTTTCACCTCGGGCGTGAGCGCGCGCAGGTTGTCGTAGGCGAATGTCGTGTAACTCAACCCCTCGCCAAAGGCGAAAAGCGGTTCCTGGTCCAGGTCCGCATACCGGCTGCCGTGCTGCCCGCGCACCTGGCTGTAATAGATCGGCTGCTGGCCCACGTGCCTGGGGAAACTGATCGTCAACCGCCCGCTCGGATTGAACGCGCCGAACAGCGCCTCCGCCAGCGCGTGCCCGCCCGCCATGCCGGGATTGAACTGGCACACGATCGCGCCCGCCTGGAGCGCCGCCGGCGGCAGGACCATCGGCTTGCTCGCGATCAACACGACCACCATGGGCTTGCCACAGGCGGCCAACTTCTCCAGCAGTTCCCGCTGTCCGGCCTGCAGTTCCAGCGTGGCCGTGCTCCGGCACTCGCCAACCAGGCTGATCGCGTCGCCCACGACCGCCACCACCACGTCGGCCGCCTGCGCCGTCTTCACCGCCTTGGCCAGCGCCGCTTTGTCCGGTTCGGCCACGGTCCACTTCTTCGGGCGCCATTCGCCGTCGGCGCCCTTCTCCCTCCTCTGGACCGTGATCGCGCCGCCTTGCGCAGACTTCACCTTCCAGCCCTTGGGCGCGTGAGCCCGGATGCCGTCCAGCACGGTTGTGATCGTCTCGCGCGGGTGACCGTCCTTCATCCACTCCACCTGTCCGCTGCGGCCCGCCCAGTCGCCCAGTTGCGCGTCCGGATCGTCCGCATTCGGCCCGATCACCGCGATGGTTTTGCCCGGCTTGGCCGCAAGAGGCAGGAGCCCGTCGTTCTTCAACACCACCAGCGAACGCCGCGCCACCTCGCGATTGAACGCCGTGTGTTCCGCGCAACCGATCAGCTTTTTCTGGCGGGCCTTGTCCGGTCGGCCCGGATTCTCGAACAGGCCCATGCGGAACTTGAGGGCCAGGATGCGGCTGACCACCTCGTCGATCTCGGATTCGGCGAGCAACCCTTTTTCCACCGCCTGCCGCGCGCCGTCGAAAAAGCCGGGGGTGGTCATGATCATGTCGTTCCCGCTCCGGACGGCAACCGCCGCGGCTTCGGCCAGGTCGGCGCAGATTTTCTGCTCTTTCACCAGGCGGCCCACGTTGTCCCAGTCCGTGACAAGAATTCCCTTCCAGTCCCACTCCTCCTTGAGCACCTCCTTGAGCAGCCAGCGGTTGGCGGTGGTGGGGATGCCGTCCATGGACTGGTAGCCGGTCATGAAGGCCATGCAGCCCTCCCGCGCGGCCCGCTCGAAGGGCGGCAGGAAATAGCTGCGCAGCTTGCGGCGCGAGATGTCGGCCTCGGAGGCATCCCGACCGCCCTGCGTTTCGGAATAGCCGGCGAAATGCTTGGCCGTGGCGAGAATGGCGGTGGGATCGTCCAGCCCGCGGCCCTGGTAGCCCCGCACCAGCGCGCTGGCAAATTCCCCGATCAGGAACGGGTCTTCGCCGAAGGTCTCGCCGATCCGCCCCCAGCGCAGGTCGCGCGCGAGGCACAGCACGGGTGAAAAGGTCCACTTGAAGCCCGTGGCCGTGACCTCCAGGGCGGTGATGCGGCCAACCCGCTCGAGCAGGGCGGGCTCCCAGGAGCAGGCCATGGCGAGCTGAGTCGGGAAAATGGTCGCGCCTTTCCAGAACGAATGACCGTGGATGCAGTCGTCGGCGATCAGCAGCGGGATCCCGAGCCGGGTTTCCGCCGCCATCTCGATCGCCCGGGGCAGGACATCGGGCGCCACGTGGAGGATGGAGCCGACATGCTTCTCCCGGATAATCGCGTCCAGGTTCCCCCGGGCCGGCAGTTGCATCATCTGACCGATTTTTTCCGGCAGCGTCATGCGGCCCAGCAGATCCTTCACCCGGTTTTCCACGGACCGGTTCGGATCGGTATAGATTTTCTTTTTGGCCATGTCCGTTTCCTTCTTCGACCTCCCGCACATCCTTAGAGCGCCTGCTGGCTCCCCGCCGGCACGCGAACCGGCGCGCCATCCACCGCCATCCACACATCCCGGGCCGACGGGTTCAGAACCATCCCGCCGGCCGCGCCGAACCGAAGGGATTCCACGGCCGCGCCATACTCGCGGATCATGCCGTTGGTGGCCGCCCAGAACGTGTCGCTCCCGCGCTCGCGCAAATTCCGGCACAGCGCGTCGATCGCCTCCCAGCCCCCCTCCCGGTCGAACTCGTAACTGTGTCCCCAGATGTAAAACAGGCGGGCGTTCTTGTCCCAGGCACGGACGGTAAAGAACCTTTCGATCAGGTCGGGTGTCGCCCCCCGGTCGTGGCAGGTGGGATGCCAGGCCAACCAGTCGGCCGGTTTCCAGGCAAAGCCGTTCGTCGCCTGTGTGGTGCGGGCATAGCGGATGCCGCACATCGTCAAGGCCTGGATGACCTCGGCATTCCAGTCGCCGTAAGGATACGCCATCCCATCCACCAGCCCGCCGGTCAGCGTCTCCAGCCGCTTGCGGTCCTCCAGCACTTCGGCCAGCCGTTGTTCGCGCGGAATGCGGGTGGGAAACGGATGGGTGAGAAAATGCGAGGCCACCTCGTGCCCCGCATAAAGCGACTTGACGTCGGACTCCGTCACGACGTTTTCACGCCCAACCGTCTGGCCGTTCAGATTGAACGTGCCTTTCAGCCCGTAGCGGTTGAACAGTTCCACGAGTTTCCGGTCCTGAATCCGGCCGTCGTCATAGCTGAACGTCACGGCATGGGTCCGGCCTTCGGGCCATAACGGCATCACGATCGATTTCATACGCGCTCCTTCTTCGTATGTGGTCCGCATCCTGCCCGTTTTCCCCGGCCAATTCGATCTTTTTTTTGTCGGGAAAGGCCGCCGTCAAGAAGCCCTGCGAAAAAGCGCGGTTCGACGGCGCACGCAAGATCCTCCACCATGCCATCTTCCGGATCGGGGAGAGGGACCCGGAATAGTCCCGGAAAAAGACCGTTTTCCTGTCCGTTCTTTTATGCTAAGGTTCGGATCCGACGGCACACCCCGTCTTGGGAGAATCGCGCATGAAACGATCCGAAATCAACGCCATCATCGACGACTCCATCGCCTTCATGCGCAAGCACCGGTTCGCGCTGCCGCCGTTCGCGTTCTGGACGCCGGCCCAGTGGACGCGCAAGGGCCGGGAGGCCGACGAGATCCGGGACTGCATGCTGGGCTGGGACATTACCGACTTCGGACTCGGCGATTTCCGCAAGACAGGCCTCGTGCTGTTCACCCTCCGCAACGGGCACCCGACCCACCCGCGCTATGCCGTCAAAACCTATTGCGAAAAAATCATGATCCAGGACGTGGACCAGGTCACGCCCATGCACTTCCACTGGAGCAAGGCCGAGGACATCATCAACCGCGGCGGCGGGGAACTGGTTATCCGGCTCTACAACGCCACGAAAACGGACGGCCTCGCCAAAACGCCTGTCACGCTGTGGGTGGACGGCCTACGCCGGACGATCAAGGCCGGCGGCCTGCTCGTGCTCAAGCCCGGCGAGAGCGTCACGCTCACCAGCCGCATCTATCACGCGTTCTGGGGCCGCACGGACAAGGTGCTCGTGGGCGAAGTGTCGAAGGTCAACGACGACAAGCACGACAACCGATTCCTGGAACCCCTCGGCCGCTTCCCCGGCATCGAGGAGGACGAAAAAGCCCGCCACCTGCTCTGTTCGGAATATCCGCGGCGCTAGTGCCGGAGCCGCCCATTCCATTTGTCGTATAACGCATCGCCCGGCGTGGAGCAGGGACCGCAGTTGCAGAGATATTGGTCCGGCGTCATGTTCATGAGGCCGCCCAGCCGATCCCAAGTGGCGGCCGTGCCGTGGCAGACCGAGACCGGCGTGCCCGGCGAAAGCTGCCTCACCGTCTCGATGCAGAACTGGTAAATTTCCTCGTGCGTCTCCTGGGTGAATGGTCCCCACGTGACGCCGGCGAGTTCCTGTCGCGCCTTCTCCGCCGCGGCCACCGCCCCGGCATCCAGGAAAGAGCGGTCGAAAATGGCCAGCAGATCGTCCACACCCATCCACCCGAGCAACTCCAGGGTGATCAGGTCAGGCCGCACCTGGCTGAACAGGGTCCGGAACAGCTCGGCATACTCCTCGCGCCAATTCGCCACGGGCACGATCGGGCTGAGCCGGGCACGAACGGGGTAACCGGCTTTCTGCATCTTCGCCATGGCCGCGATGCGGCCGGCCATGGTCGCCGTGCGCTTGTCCGCCCACCGGCTGGCGGAGTCGCAGGTGACCGACCAACTGACGATCGTGTGGCCGCGGTGGTCGAGGTCGAGCAGGCAATCGACATTGTCGCTTTTGGTGAACAACATGAGATAGCGGTCCCGCTCGCGGGCGAACCGTTCGACCAGGGGCGGAATGGCGTCCAGTTCGGGCTCGAACGGCGGCAGGTCGGTCATGTTGCTGTACTTGTACAGGCGTTGATTGGGATAGCGCGCGAAGACCGCATCGAGTCCCGAGACGAGCCGCTCGACTTCGAGATGGAATATGATGTAGCGTCCGAACCCGCAATAGGCGCACCGGAACATGCACCCGTCCACGAGGTTCAATTCGAGCGCGGGTTGGCATTCGCCACCGTGGGCCTTGGCTTCGTCGCGCCAGTGGTAGAACCAGCCCCGGCGATTTTCGTCGAAGGTGGTGAAAACCAGCACCGCGTCGTTGCCGAAATCGTCCTTGCCATGGCGCCGCCGGCCGATCGCGGTGACGCGCGCCAGGTCGCCGTCGGCCAGGTCGCGGAAATCGGCACAGCGGATGTGCGGCAGCATCCGCTCCAACCGGGCGAGGCAGGCCGGATTTTGCCGAACCTTCGGATCGATATAGACGGTCTTGGCCGTGAGGGTCAACATGATATCTCCTTGTTCCGTTCCTCTCCGTTCCGCTTAACGGCGGACTGCCGCCGTGGCCAACAGCCGGTCGGCATGCGCACTGGCCAGCGTGATGGAATCCCCAAAAGCAACAAGCGTGATCGTCTTTTTTTCATGCGCCGACTCCTAGTCGTTTGCCTTGCTCATCCCTGCCACGCCGACGCCAACCCGCATTTTGCCACTCCGATACGTGGGCGAAACCAGTTCCAGAAGCGCCACCCGGTTGCTGCCTGCCGGCATTTCAAATTCATAATCCGCCCATCCCGCGCCCACCTGCCACGCCGCCGCCTGGACCCCGTCCGCCAGCAGCGTCGCCGGGATTGTCCGTCGTTTGGGATTTTCATTGATCAGCCGGATCCGCCATGCGCCCGGAATCCGGGGCGCATACCACCGGCCGCGCCCGCGCGTTCTCCGATAGCCGAACCGCCGCCCCTGTTCATCACGCGCCTTCCGAAGGCCTAAAAATCCGTCCGTCAGTCCCATCGCCGAATAGCCCATCGCCAACTCGGCCGGCGGAGCATCCCCCCCCTCCAGCGTGACCCGGTAAATCGTCAGCCGCCGGCGCTCCGCAACCGCCCGATCCGGCAACCGGTCTCCCCGCTGTTCCACCAGCGTCGTGTCGAGTTCGAAATCCCCCGCTTTCATCAACCGCAGCGATGGATCCGCGAACCAGCTCCCGATCCAATACACCCGCTTTCCCTCGCCCGCCCAGCGTCTCAAATGCGCAACCGCCACCTGGGCATCGGCAACGCCGCACACTTGGGACAGCCGAGTGAGCGCCCACGCCGGAAGCCCATGCACATACCGCAACACCGCGGCCGCATCCCAGTGATCGCAAAACACGCGGTCCGCGTCCCGCACCGCCTCCGCCGCCCGCGCCATCAAGCCCGGCACGCCGGCATACTCCCGCGTCCGGTAAACCAGCGCCGCGCGCGGCGCCATCAGGCCCAGCCAAACCACCGCGCAAAGGCCCGCCGTCGCCGCGCCAAAACCGAATCGCCGTTTCCCGCCTCCCCAGGCCGCCAACTGCGCCACCACCGCCGCCGCCAGCAGAAACACCGCCGGCAGCGCCAGTTCCACCCACCGCCGCGAGCCCCACAAATAAAAAGGCTTGGCCATCTTGTTGACCAGGAGCACCAGCGTGGTCGCCAGGCCCATGAACACGAACGCCTGCTGACCCGCCGGCCAGTCGCGCACCCGCCGCCAGCCCAGGAAGCCGATCGCCAGACCCATGCCGATCCAGCCGGTCAGCATCACGAAATAGCGGACGTTCTGCGCCTCCCGGCCCGGGAACAGAACCGGCCGTGCCCAATAACCGAACGCCACCAGCGCGCCGACAACCACCATCGGCGCCACCCGCTCCAACCAGGCCGGCCCCATTCGGGCCGCCTGATTGTTCCCAGATCCCCAATGCCACGCCGCCGCGATCAACAGCCCGCCCACCACCGCGGCCCCGCACCACCACGCCGGATGGGCCAGGATTAACTCCACCAGAAATCGCGTCATCGCATCGGCGCGGATTCCATTCCACACCACGGCCAGCCCCGCGCACAGCGCGACCACGCCGAACGCGCGCCACCGTCCCGCGTCACGCCGGCCGATCAACGCATGCGCGAATAGAAATGTCAACCCCGCCGTCACCGGCAGCAACGCCGTGCCGTGCGCCAGGATGGCCCCCGCCCATGCCAGAGCCGCGGTGGCCATCAGCCCGCCCGCGCCACGTCCGGCGCGTAAGACCCGATCCAACGCCCATAGGCCGCCAAACAGGCCAAACTGGGTAATCATTTCGGCGCTGGTCATTTTCATGGCATACGCCTGCGCCGCGCACGCCATCAACGCCAGCCCCGCCAGAAGAGACGCGCCCCTTCCAAACAAACTCGCTCCCGCCAGCATCACCATGGCTAGCGCATACAGCGCCATCGCCGTCTGCCCGGCCCACACGCCCTCCAACCCGAACAGCGCGCCCCAGACCGCCAACCAGGCGGGATACAGATGGTAAAACTCCGGCATCAACCGGCCGGCGTCCGCGTCCGTGATCACAAAACCCGCATGCCAGGCGGGACGCGCCGGATCGCCCTCGTGCATGAAGGCTTCCCGTTCCCCTTCCGGCAACTCGGCCAGAAACTCGTCCCGCACCTCCAACCCGCCCGACCGGGCCACCTCCATGGCCGTGCCGACATACACGCCCGTGTCCCAGGCCCCCAGATACCGGTTGGCCGGCGTCGCCAGGAAACCCGCCAGGGCCAGCACCGCCACCCCGCCCGCCCAGTACAGTTTCCCGTAAACAGGCCCTTCCAGGACCGGCGTCTCCGTCCGCCGGCCGGCGCTCCACAACCCCCAGGCGCCACACGCGCCCCACAGCGCGGACAAGCCCATCAAGCGGGGAATGGAAAAAACGCCCGCATGGGCCAGCGCCAGCGCCAGGGTCGCCACCCACAACGGGCTCCATACCCCAAAGGCGATGACCCTGTCGCTCACGGGCAGCCGTCGCGAAGACAGCCGAACCGTCAGCCCCAGTCCGCCCAGCCCCCCCCAGGCCAGGAGTCCCGCCATCGCGCCCGCACCAAGAATGGTTGAATACGTCATGCCGGTTCCGCAGGGTCGTTTTGACCGGAATTCAGCATACCCTTGTCCCGCCCGCGTTTCAAAAGGTTTTCTCGACTATCCCCCCGCCGATTTTTTATGATGCTTCCACATGCGCACGCCATGCCTCCATATCCCCCGGGATCGGCCCCTCCGCGTCTGCTGGTTCGGCACCTGGCGCGAGGAATATTCCCGCAACCGCATCATGATCGAAGGCCTGCGCCGCAACGGCGTGGAGGTGATCGAGTGCCACGCCCGCCTCTGGCGCGGCATCGAGGACCGCGTGCAGCTCGCCCGGGGCGGCTGGGCCGGTCCCGGCTTCTGGCTCCGCGCCATTCGCGTCTATGCACAGCTCCTGGTCCGCTTCTGCCGTTCCGGCTCCTGGGACGTACTCATGCTCGGCTACCCCGGCCAGTTCGACGCCTATCTCGCCCGCCTCCTCGCCTGGCTTTGCCGCAAACCGCTCGTGCTCGACGTGTTCATGTCGCCCTGGCTCATCGCCTCGGAACGCGGCCTCGTGCAACGCGCGCCGCTCACCGGCCGATTCCTGCACATGCTGGAAAAAGGCGGCCTGACACTGCCGAACCTGCTGATCCAGGACACGGCCGACTATGTCGCCTGGCTCACCCGTGAATTCAACCTGCCGCCCGACCGGTTCCGGCTTGTGCCCACGGGCGCGGACAGTTCGCTCTTCTACCCGCGTCCGTCCGCACGCCCGGCTGATGGGATTTTCCATGTGCTCTATGCCGGCACCTTCATTCCCAATCACGGCGTGCCCGCCATGATCCGCGCCGCCGGGCTGTTGAAAGACGACCCCAGCATCCGGTTCGTCTTCATCGGCGAAGGACCGGACAAGGCCGACGCGGAATCTTTTGCCCGCGCTCACAATCTGCCCCATGTCTCCTTTGAGTCCTGGGTACAACCCGCGGATTTGCCCGCCCGCCTGGCCGACGCCGATCTCTGCCTGGGCGCATTTGGAACAACGCCACAGTCGCTCATGACCGTGCAGAACAAAATCTACGAGGGCCTGGCCATGGCCAAGCCCGTGCTCACCGGCGACGGCCCGGCCGTCCGCGCCGCGCTCACGCACGGCGAACAGGTCTGGCTCTGTCCGCGCGCCGATCCCGCCGCCCTGGCGGACGCCATCCGCACATTGAAAGCCAATCCCGCCCTTCGCGCCCGGCTGGCCGCACAGGGCCGCGCCCGGTTTTTGGAAATTGGTACGCTGGAGGCGGTTGGCGCCGCCCTGCGCCGGCATCTGGAGGAATTACTGGGTTGTCCCCGAGTTACGGGATGAGGGGATTCGGCGGTTGGCCGTTTTCCAAGCGGGGCTCATGAGCCGGCACCCCCCTTTCCCCTACCCCATACCCGAACAGCCGCAACTTCGCGGAAAGAAGGCGATCCAAGACGGACAAGTCCGCCGGATAAACGGAGATCAGCCGTTTGCCCTCCTGCTGGTACAGGGTCTGCTTCTTATACATGCTCATCTTATATTGCGGAGTGTCCAGTCCCCAATACTCGATGTAGACATCCAGTTCCGGCAGGTAAAAGTCAGGCCGTATCTGAAACTCGCTGATAATGCGGAACTTGGCGTCATACCGGTAAACAACGCCGTGCGCCGTCAACCATTCGGCGATGCGTCGTTCCCCTTCGGACTGCACAACCGTGCCGTCGCGCGCCTCGATGGTCTTGTTCAACTCCACTTGCGTTTCGAAATTGCGCCGCGCCAGGAACACCTCGTCGAAACAACGGTCGCAATAGACGCGCTGGAACATCCGCCCGGACCGAGCAACCTCGTCCGCCGAGGCGGGGGCGTTGCACCGTTGGCAGCGATGTTTCACGCCGGCGACCGCGTCCGCCGTGGCCTGCTCGATCGCATCGGCGGCGGCGAGGGCCGCGGTGCGCACATACTCGCGCGGGGCCGGATTGCTGGCCAGGTCGCGCAGGTCCCGCGCATACTCACCGGCCGCCGCCGCGTATTTTTTCAAGGCCCGAATGGCATATTGCTGCGTCTGCGGATGCCTGGCCTTCAAGGCCAGGGGCGCCAGCGCGGCCACGGCCGCTTCCGCATCGGCGCCGAACTCGGCCAGTTTGCCGATGGCCGACACCGCCAACCGTTGCACCTCGTTCGAGGGAACGCCGAGCATGCGCACGAGTTCGGGCAACACCGCCGGATCGCCGCTCCGCCCCAGCGCCAACACCCGTTGCACCGCCGCCTGGTGCTCACCTGGCAACATCGGGCTCTTCATGGCGCGGATCACTTCCCTTCAACATTGACTCGCGTTGCTCGCCAATCTCAACATTCGCCTTGCACGGTGCCGGCCCTGACGCCATGCTATGCCGAAACACGACCCCGAACGGAGACCTCTCTATGCCCGAATCAACGTTGATGACCATTCAAGTTGTCCCCTTTTTCCCCGATCACGAGGAGGCGCTTCGAGACGATTTGATCGGCATGGTCCGGAACGGCATCTGCACGGACATCGCGTTCATGTGCACGATGGTGCCCGAGGGCAATCCGCCCTACGACAAGGCAAAGGTCCTTTGCGACCGCTTCCGGACCATGCGGAAGCGACTCGACGCTGTCCAGGCGAACGTGGGCGTCCTTGCCCAGGCTACGATCGGGCACGGCTACACGCCCGATTCCCCCGCCGATTTCCAGAAAATCACGAATCACGAGGGCCACGAATTCTACATGATGTGCCCGCTGGGCCAGCCTTTCCAGGACTACCTGCGCCGCGCGTTCACGGAAATCGCGAAAACAGGCCCCGACTTCATCATGATCGACGACGACTTCCGCCTGCTGCACGGACGCGGCGGCTGTTTCTGTCCGCTCCACATGGCCGCCTTCAACCAGCGCACCAACCGTCCGGAAACGCGCGAGTCGCTCGCCCGGCTTCTCGCCCAGCCGGGCGCGGAGAGGTCGGCGGAAGCGCTCGCGTTCGATCGCCTTCAGCAGGATAGTCTCGTGGAGGCGGCCCGGGTGATCCGGCAGGCGGTCGACGCGGTCAACCCGGCGATCCCGATCAGTTTCTGCACCTGCGTGGGCGATGTCCGGCATGCGGACGCCATCGCCGCCGCGCTCGCCGCCCCGGGTCAGGAGCCGGTCGTGCGGATCAACAACGGCCGCTACCTGGAGCCCGGCCAGCGCAACTTCGCGCCCCGCATGGTCCACACCGCCGCCCAACGCGCCGCCCTGGCGACCGGCACGCGCGTCCTCGCGGAACCCGACACATGCCCCCATAACAGGTACAGCATGGGCGCCCAGGCGCTGCACGCTCATTACACGGGCTCGCTCCTGGAAGGTTGCGCCGGCGCCAAGCATTGGCTCACGCGCACACAGGTTTTCGAGCCGGAGAGCGGGCTCGCCTACCGCGCGATCCTGGCGAAGCACCGCGGCTTTTACGAGGAACTGCACCGGCAATGCCGGACGGCGTCGCCCGAAGGCATCACGGCCGCGGCCCTGCCGGAGACGCCCTATTTCAGCGGCATCCCGAGCCGGAGCGACGGTGTCAGTTCGGTCAGCACCTGGGCCAACTGGATGGGCCTCACGGGCATTCCGTGCAACTTCGTGAAAAGCCCGGCCGGTCCGGTGATGATGAGGGGCGGCGAGGTCGGGTCGTTCACCGACGCCGAACTGACCCGCTTCCTCCAGCAGGGCATGCTGCTCGACGGCGAGGCGGCCCGGGCGCTGAGCGCCCGCGGATTCGAGCGGGAACTGGGGGTCCGGGCGGAACCGTGGGCCGGGCCGGGAGTTTCCAAGGAACACCTGCTCGCGGACGATCTTTGGCTGTCGGCCGGCACGCGCTATTGCCGCCTGACGCCCCTGGAGCCTGCGGTCAAGGTGACGGCGACGCTGGCTCATCTGCCGTGGAGCGGGAGCTCGGAAACGCAGGAACTCGGTCCGGCCGTGACCTGTTTCGAAAACCGGCTGGGCGGCCGGATCGTCGTGTTCGCCGGCACGCCGGAGGTCGGCAACGGCTTCGCCGCCTTCTCGTTCCTGAACGAAACCCGCAAACGGCAGGTGATCGGCCTGCTGAACTACGTGAATCGCGGGCCGTTGAGCTTTTATTATCCGGGCGACGCGGAACTCTACCTGAAAACCGGAAAAACGGCGGACGGCGCCTTCCTGGTGTCGGTCTTCAATTTGGGGCTCGATCCGCTGGACACCCTGCCGCTCCGGACCGCATTCACGATCGAGTCCGTGGAACTCCTGACGCCCGACGGCAACTGGCAACCGGCCCCGTTTGCACTCGCGAAAGATGCCGTTGAAATTCAGACACCCCTCCTGCCTATGGAACCCGCGATCTTCCGAATCCGGACATGTTGATTTGATCGCACCCCGAAAAACCCGGTAGGCGGAACCCTCTTTCCCGCCCCGAGCCGATTGCGCTGTAGCCATAAACGGGGAGGCGCGGGAAGGATGGCATGAG
>CAZSUH010000067.1:4861-16648 GCA_964609905.1 uncultured Verrucomicrobiota bacterium | reverse complement strand
TTCGCCGGCCAGTTCGCCTCCTGGTTCCCCAGTTACGGCCCCGAACAGCGCGGCGGCTCCGCCTCCTGCACCGTCGTCCTCAGCGGCAAGCCAATCGGTTCGCCCGACACGGCCCATCCCGATGTGCTGGTCTGCATGAACCAGCCCTCGTTCGAACGGTTCGCGCCGTCCGTCCTCCCCGGCGGCCTGATCGTGCACGAGGCCCTTGTCCCCGTCGGCCCGGCTCCGGCAGGCGTCCGGCTCGCAGCCGTGCCCGCCACGGAAATCGCGGGGCAACAGGGCGTGCCCCGCGCCGCGAATACGGTCATGCTCGCCGCTCTCGCGCATCTCAACGCCGCCGGCCTGCCCCGCGAGCGGATCCTCCAGGCGCTCGACGAAAGCTTCGTTCGAAAACCCGCGCTCATTCCGGTCAATCGCAAGGTGTTCGGCGCGGCGCTCGACTGGTGCCAGGCCCATCTTCGCTGACCGGCTTCCGGGAGGAACACACATGAAAAACCAGAGACAGGAAATCGCGCTCCGCATCCGGGGCCTGCGGGAGGCCGCCGAGCTGACTCCCGCCGCCGCCGCGAAGGCGCTCGACATCACCCCCATCGAGTACGCCCGCTACGAAGACGGGCTGGCCGACATGCCCCTCGGCACGCTCTCCCGGTTCGCGGCCCTGCTCAACATGGACGCCGCCGCGATCCTGACGGGCGGTGACGCCCATGCGCGGGTTTTTTCCGTCACCCGCCGGGGCGCCGGCCCGATCGTCGAACGCCGCCGCGCCTACCATTACGAAAGCCTCGGGGCCGGCTTCGCCAAGCGCCAGATGGAGCCCTTCCTGGTCACGGTCCAGCCCAAGTCCGGCGAGAAGCCCCATCTGAACGCACACCCGGGCCAGGAGTTCGACCGGGTGATCAAGGGCCGCCTCAAGGTCGTCATCGATGGCCACGCCGTCACCCTCAAAGCCGGCGACAGCATTTATTTCGACGCATCCCGTCCTCACGGCATGCTGGCCCTCGGCGGCAAGCCCGCCCTGTTCCTCGCCATCATCACGGCCTGATCCCCAACCCCCGACTTTTCCGCTTATGCAACTGAACCTCATTGAACGTCTGGTCCCCCGCTCCGAATTCGGATCCTACGAGGAGTTCGCCGCCCATTTCCACGTCAGCGTGCCCCCCGATTTCAATTTCGGTTTCGATGTGGTGGATGCCATCGCCGCCGCCGATCCCGGCCGGCGCGCCCTTGTCTGGCGCAACGACGCGGGCGAACAGGCCTCCTTCACCATGGCCGACATCGCGCGCCGCAGCGCGCAGGCCGCCGCCTGGTTCCAGTCCCTCGGCATCCGCAAGGGCGACGCCGTCATGCTGATCCTCAAACGGCGCTACGAATACTGGTTCGCCGTCATCGGCCTTCACAAACTCGGCGCCGTGGCCATCCCGGCCACGCACATGCTCACCAAAAAAGACCTGGCCTATCGCATCAAGGCCGCGCGCGTCAAAATGATCGTCTCGGTCAACGAGCCCGGCATTCGCAGCGCCGTCGAAGCCGCCGCCGCCGAAACGTCCCTGCCCCTGCGCGCCCTGACGGGAAAAGGCGACAAAACCGGCTGGCTCGATTTCGACGCCGGACTGCGCGACGCGCCGGACACCTTTCCGCGGCCCGCCGGCCGGGACCGGATCGATCCCGAAAAGGAGATGATGCTCCTCTACTTCACCTCGGGCACGACGGGCATGCCCAAGATGGTGCAGCACAATTTTCTGTATCCGCTGGGGCATATCCTCACCGCCCGCTACTGGCAGAACTGCAAACCCGGCGGCCTCCACCTGACCATCGCCGACACCGGCTGGGCCAAGGCCTCCTGGGGGAAAATCTACGGGCAATGGATCGCGGGCAGCGCCGTCATGGTGTACGACATGGACAAGTTCGTCGCCAAAAACGTGCTCGACACGATCGTCCACCACGGCGTCACCACTTTCTGCGCGCCGCCCACCATGTACCGCTATTTCATCAAGGAGGATCTCAAGGCCTGGGACTGGTCCCGCCTGACCCACTGCACGGTGGCGGGCGAACCGTTGAATCCCGAGGTTTACGAGCAGTTCCTCGCGGGCACGGGGTTAAGCCTGCGCGAGGGGTACGGCCAGACCGAGATGACCGTCACGGTCGGCACCTATCCCTGGATGACGCCCAAACCCGGCTCCATGGGCAAGCCCACGCCGGGCTACGACGTGGACCTGTTGGATGAAGCCGGAAAATCCTGCGAAGTCGGACAGGAAGGGCAGATTGTGGTGCGCACGAACAAACGCAAACCGCTCGGTCTCTTCGGCGGCTACTTCCGCGATCCCGACCTGACCCGCCGCGTCTGGCACGATGGCATCTATTACACCGGCGACATGGCCTGGCGCGACGAAGACGGCTACTACTGGTTCGTGGGCCGCTCCGACGACGTGATCAAAAGCTCCGGCTATCGGATCGGCCCCTTCGAGGTGGAGAGCGCGCTCCAGGAGCACCCGGCTGTGCTGGAATGCGCGATCACCGGCGTGCCCGATCCCGAGCGCGGCGCGATTGTGAAAGCCACGATCGTGCTGGCCCGGGGTTACGAGCCGGGCGAGGCACTGGAGAAAGAACTCCAGGACCACGTCAAGAAGGTGACAGCCCCCTACAAATATCCTCGGGTTATCGAATTCGTCAAGGAACTGCCCAAAACCATCAGCGGAAAAATCCGCCGCGTCGCCATCCGCGAGGATGGCCGCCCCAAACCGGGCGCGTGAGGCAAAAGGACGCGGTCAGCGTCCGCGATGAGGCGGCTATTCGAGTTATTTGATCCCGAGCAGTTCGATGTCGAAGATCAGGGTCTCATGCGGCCCGATGTCTTCCCCCGCTCCCCGCGCTCCATACGCCAGGCCGGAGGGAATGAACAGCTTCCAGGTGGAGCCCACCGGCATCAGCTTCAACGCCTCCGTCCAACCGGGAATGACGCCCGTGACCCCGAAGGTGGCCGGCCGGCCCCGGCTATACGAGCTGTCAAACTCTTTACCGTCGATCAGCGTTCCTCGATACTGGCATTCCACCGAGTCCGCGTCGGTCGGCTTCGCGCCCGTGCCGGCCTTGATGATTTTGTATTGCAGACCGCTCGGAAGGGTCACCACGCCCTCCTTTTTCTTGTTCGCTTCCAGGAAGGCCTCGCCCGCCTTCTTGCGCGCTTCCGCGCCTGCCTGTAACGCCTGCCGGGCCTGGGCCTGTTTTTGCATCATCTCTTTCTGAAACGCCATCAGCGTCG
Organism: uncultured Verrucomicrobiota bacterium; assembly: GCA_964609905.1. Taxonomy (GTDB): domain Bacteria; phylum Verrucomicrobiota; class Kiritimatiellia; order CAIKKV01; family CAIKKV01; genus CAZSUH01. The sequence continues at coordinate 13,389 of CAZSUH010000067.1, read as the reverse complement.
CGCGCATCTCGTCGTCCGTCAGCGCCAGCTTGCCGCCCGCCAGGGCGTCCCGGATGCCCTGGGCCAGCGGTTCCCCCTGCACGGGAATATCCTGCCGCTTGAGCCCCCGCCCGATGTCCACCCCGATGCTGTAACTCAGCTTGTCCGGCCCGCTCGCGGCCGGCGCCGCGTTCGTGACCGCCTCTTCCGCCTGAGCCGCCCCCAGTGCCGCCGTCGCCAGAACCGTCATCCATGTCCGTTTCATCGTCGCTCCTTGATTAAGAAACATTCTCAATTTCCTGCCTGGCCTGTCTCATGCATGTCGATTTTCATGCGGTCACTCCCGTATGAACTCCAGCGTGTAAGGGCCCTGGTCGGGCGCCTCGCGGCAAATCCAGGCCCCGTTGGTGAAGTCCGGAACGGGCACGGGCATCCCGCCCATGGCCGCGGATTGCTCGCTCAGGCAGGTAATCGCCATCCAAGCCGCCGTGTCGTACACATCGATGGGCGGGTTCTTATGTTCCTGCACGCTTTCCACGAACGCGCGCAAGACCAGGTAATCCATGCCGCCATGCCCGCCGCGGAGGCCGAACTCCTCGTATTCCTTCCAGAGCGGATGCTTGTATTTCTCCATCCAGGCTTTGTCGCTCTCGAACTGGTGCGTCCAGAACCCCGGATCGTGCGGCGAACGGCCTTCGATGAAAATCGACCGGTTGTCCTCCATCCAGATGCCGCGCGTCCCCTGGATGCGGCCGCCGCGCGAATACGGCCGCGGCAGGGTGCAATCATGCGTCAGCAAAATGGTTTCCCCGTTGGCGCACTTGATGATGGTGTTGACGATGTCGCCCTGGTTGACCGGCCGCTTCGCCAGCGGATCGTCGGGGCGGTGCTCCTGGAACCAGGCGTGCAGCCCGACGGCCTTGGACGCCATGCTGACCAGCGACAGCATGCGGTTGCCGCGGTTGAGGTTCAGGTATTTGGCGATCGGCCCGAGCTCATGCGTGGGATACAGTTCGCCGTTCCGGTGCAGGAAGTTGTTCAGCCGGTAATGGCGGTTGATGTCGCCGTTGCCGATCTCCTCGCGCAGGTCATGCGCATAGGCGCCCTGGCAATGGACGACCTCGCCGAACACCCCCTTTTTCACCATGTTGAGGAGCGCCATTTCCTCCATGCCGTAACAGCAGTTTTCCAGCATCATGCACGGGTTTCGGGTGGCCTCGCTGGTGCGCACCAGATCCCAGCACTCCTCCACCGACGCCGCGCCGCCCACTTCCATGGCCACGCGCTTGCCGGCCTTCATCGCGTCGAGCGCGATCAGAATGTGCGTGGTCCAGGAGGACATCACCACGACCGCTTCGAGATCGTCGCGCCGGTTCAGCTCGCGGTAATCCAGCGTGCCGTCGGCCGCAAAGCCCTGTTTTTCCAGGCAAATTTTACGCGCGCGCTCCACCCGGTCCGCGTAAACGTCGCACACCGCGGCAACCTTCACATCGGGCATGTCCAGCAGCGTTTGCATCTGCCCGGTGCCGCGTCCCGCCAGACCTACGATCCCGAGGCGGATCGGGCGTCCTGGTTCACCCATTTTCATCGATCGTCTCTCCTCTCGCAACCGCCGGAGGCGGCGCGTTTCCGGTCATGCCGTGAAAGCGGATAACCTGTCAGAATCGGGGGCAAAGGTCAAGACTCGGCCCGGCTTGCGCTACCACGCCTGCGCCAGCATCCGCACGCCGGTGACAAACAACAGGCTGTACACGACCGCCGTAAATACCGCGCCGGTCATGTGCCGGTTCAGCCAGGCGCCCAAGGCCACGCCAAGGGCGCACAGCGGAATCAGCCAGATTTCCCACTTGAGCGTGTTAAAGGTGATATAGCGCTTGTCGCTCAACGCGCCGGCCAGGAAAAAGAAGGGGATTTTGAGCGTGTTGAAGGTCAAATAATAACGCGCGGTGGTGCCCACAAACACGCGCCGGTCCAGGCGCTGGGAGAGGAAGTAGATGCCGACGATCTGCCCCGCCGCATGCGCCAGCATGGTCGCCACGCCCGCGGCCAACCCCATGACGGTGCCCAGAACGAAACCCGTCTTGCGGCCGTCATCCCGCCCCGCCTTCGGCCCCCACACGGCCCAGGCCTTGAGCGCGCAGAAGATCACCGACACCCCGCCGACGAACAGCTTGAGCCAGCGTTCGCCGTTCACGTCGGGCCGTCCGAAAAACACCAGCAGCGCACAGCCGGCGGCAATGCCGGCCGTCGTTCCGCCGGCGATGCGCCAGAAACTGCGGGGATCCCACTCGCCCGGGAAATGGCGGAGCGTGAAGAGATCGCACACGATCAGGATGGGCAGCATCATGGCCAGCGCCGTGTTGGCGGGCAGCACCTGCATCATCAGCGGCGTGGCCAGCACGCCCAGCCCGCCTCCGAATCCGCCCTTGCTGAACCCCGTCAGCAGCACGGCCGCCACCAGGGCCGCCAGGTAGGCGGCCGGCGAAGCCGTCATGACATCCGGAAATATCCACGCGCTGCCATTCAAGGTCGGGCCCCTAAGCCGGACAACTTGAGCGCGCGTTCCAAAAGGTCGGGCGTGTCTTCAATGTCGCAAAGTTCCTGCGCCGTCTTATCCATGCCTAGAGATTATCATCCGTCACAGGGGGAATCAAGCCGCCCGATTCTATTTGCCTTCAACCGGGGATTCCGTGAATAATCCGGGCTTGCGGAAGGAGCCCGTTTTTCGATGAACCCCCTCTACAAACTCGACCTGTCCGTGGTCAGGGACTCCGTCCCATCCGGTTGGCTGATCGAAACCAATTCCAACCTCGGGCTCACGGCGCTCGCGTGCGACGGCAAAACACTCGACCTGCTTTCGTCCGGCAACAAGTACATTCCCATCACGCCGCCGGTTGAAAACGGCGTCATGACCATGAAGATCGGGTTCAACTTCGCCATGGCCAGAACCTGTTCGGCGATCGTCTCGTTCCGGTACGATCTCGCGACGCGAACGGGCGAGGCCGTCCGGTTCATCCGGCTCCAGAACGAGACCGGCATGACGTTCGAATACGGAAAAATGTCCGACAACCTTTTCCAGCCCGAGACCAGGGCGCACGCGGACATGCCCGATTCCGAACTCGACCAACCGCTTGATTTTATCGTCGAGTTGAAAGGCAAGACCGTCGCCATCAAGCTGGGTTCCGCCTCGGCTTCTTTCGCGACGAAGAAGGTCCGGCCGGGCCGGTTCGCGCTCAGCCGCGGCCATTTTTTCGACGTGTTCCACGTCTATGCGCAGGAACTCTCGACCGACGACCCGGTCGCCTTCCTTTCCGAGCGGACATTCCGGGTGGACCTGCCGCACGGGCCGACGCTCTACCCGATCCACTGCGACGTGACCCTGCGCGACTACGGCGACTGCCTGGACGCGGCCCTCGCCTTCAGCGGCGGCGTGCCTGAATCGCCCCTGGGCGAGGGCAACTACCACGCGATGCGCGCGGATCTGCTGACGAATCTCTTCTGGAAGGTTGTGACGAAGGAAACGGTCGAGAAATACGTGCTTCGCGCCGGACGGATCGTGCTGGTCAAGGATGAACTGGCGCCGGGCTATTTCTACAAGGTGCTCCACCGGAAAACGCCCTGGCCGTTCCAGACGTCCGTCCGGTTCATGAAGCCCGAGGGCCCGTTCGATCTCGCCGTGGGCGCGGACACTTACGAGCACACGACCGCCGTGAACCAGGCGCAGAGCCCCTCCGAAACGGTGTTCGACCTGAAGGGACGCGAGCTGTATGCCGGAATCGGCCTCACGGAACGGGCGCAGAAGATCGAGTTCACGAGCCAGCCCGACAAGGCGATCATTGCCGACCTGCCCAAAACCGACCCGCGCTACGCGCAGGCCGTGGAATTCGCGAAGAACAATCACTTTTTCATGGAAGGCGAGCCCGCCCTCTTCACGATGGTTGTCACGAGCTTCCGGGAACTGCCGGCGAGTTTCACGCTGACGCTCGAAGACGCGTTTCTGCGGCCGATCCGCACGCTCGACTATGCGCGGACCGACGGAACGGAGACGATCGGCGTGAGGCAATACGCGTCGGCTCGCCTGGCCTGCCGGGTGGACGGTCTCCAGCCGGGCGTCTACCACCTGCGCGCCGCCAGCACGGACGGCAGCGTCGCCGCGCTCGAGGATTACGCCGCGTTCGAGGTGATGAGCCGCGCGCCGGGCGCACTGCCCGCGCCGCTGCTCTCCGGCCTGCCGTACCTCTACTGCAGCCGCACCGAAACGATCGGGCTCATGACCGACGCGTTCGATCCGTGGTACGCCGCCAGCGCGGACGAACGCCACTACATGGCCTGCGCGAACTTTCTGCCGCAATGCGCGCGCGACAACCATATCGCGCCGACCGTCCACGCCTACCAGCGCGAATGGTTCCTGTGGCTGGGAACCCGCTGCGCCAACACGTATCTTGTCCAGGACAACATGGACCTGGTCGCGGAGGCGGATTACGTCAACGTCCACGAGGAGATGCGCGAGTGTCCCTGCGCCTCGCTGCTCTGGTCCTCCACGTACAAGGGGCCAATCAAAGAGGAACTGTTCAAGTTCCTCGACGCCAGGGGCGACACCGCCATCGATCGCGGGAAACTCCGGGAGGTCGAGACCATCGACGCCGGGTCGTTCCGCGAACTGGGACGGCGATACTGGGCGGCGTGGCTCGACTGGATCGGGTCGGTCATCAACCGGCGGATCCGCGACTTCATGGCCGGGCTCCGGAACGTCAATCCGCGGGTCAAGCTCTCCAAGTATGGTCCGGCCCACATCTACGCCTCGCATTACAAGGGCGTGGAGTTTATCCGGTATCTCGGCTCGTTCGGCCAGACTCCCGAGGAGATCGGTTTCTGGCAGTACGAGGACTATCCCTTTTATTGCCGTTACAACATCGAACGCGGAACTTATTTCCTGGCATCGTGCCTGCTGGCCATGCCCGGGCACCGCCTCTATCCGGAGATCTACACGACCTCCATCCAGGGCTGCCCGGACGGCGCCGTCTTTTACGCGCATCCGCCGTTCGGCTACATGCCGGTCAATCCGCCCATCCGGATCAAGCGCCGGTTCATGGACTATTATTACGGCTCGGCGCATTTCACCGGGGACGGCTTCGGGTTCTGGGAGAAGCGCGGGTTCCAAGCCTGCGGCTTCGACCGCGAACGCTACGAGGTCCTGCTCCGCGCCGCCGCGGTCGTCAACGGGAATCCCGCGAAGCGGCCGCTGAAAGGCGCCGCGTTCGTCTACAGCGAGGAATCGTGGCAGGCCGCGGACCGGGTGCTGGCCACGGTTTCCCATTACGGGATCGCGGACATCCGCAAGACCGCGACCGAGTGCGTGCCGTATGCCTACGAGATGGCGCGCTATGCCGGGATCCAGGCCGGATTCGTGACGATGATCGAGTCGCTCTGCAAGCTCGATCCGTCCCAGGTCGATACGCTGGTCCTGCCGCCGCTCAAAGGCGTTTCGAAGAAGTGCCTCGACGATATCCGCCGGCTCCACGAACAGGGGGTCAACCTGCTCGGCTTCGAAAACGTGCCGGGGCTTGAGGATCTTTTCGGCGTGAAGGACACCGGCGCCTTCACGCGCATCGTGCATCTCAAGGCTTCCGATTCGTTCCTCGGCGGGATGACGGAATACTGCGAGGAGCCGCTCTGCGAGGGGAGCTACCGGGCCGACGGCGCGGAGGTGCTGATCGACGCGGAAATCCCCGTGCTGACGCTGAAGCGCAACGGCCGCACGGGCGCCGCGTTTTTCAATGTGCCGCCGACGCTGGTCCGCGGCGACCAGCTCCACAAGCCGGCCGATGACTACGGCAAGGACAGCATCAGCGGGCTCGTCAATGCGGCGACCGCCGCGATCCTGGCGATGTTTTCGGACGCGGGCGCCTCGACGACGGCCGGGCGCCTGACCGCGTCGGAAACGGCGGACGGCGGGATCCTGGTGACGGTGGGCAACCCCGACGAGAAGCGGCGCATCGCGCCGACCGTCACGATCCGCAAACTCGGCGCGGCGCAGCGGCTTTATTCGAGCGATCTGCCCGGCGCAGTACTTTCCGATTCAGGGGACAATCTTGTCTTGCGCGTCACTATCCCCGCGGAGGAGACCGCCGTGATCGTGCTGAAGTGACCTGCCGTCAGGAATCGGCGACGCCCGCCTCGCGAAAGGCGGCCGCGCGCTCCACGCAGGTTGGACACGTTCCGCAGGCGGGCGGCACGCCCCGGTAACACGACCAGGTGCGGGAAAAATCGACTTTGAGCCGCACGCCCAGCCGCACGATATCCGCTTTCGACAGGCCGGCGAACGGGGCATGCACCCGCACCGGCGCGCCCCGGTTCAGGGCCAGCACCGCGTTGAGCCGTTCGACGAATTCCGGGGTGCAATCCCAATACCCGTAGCGATCCTGCTTCTGCGCGCCGTAAAAAACGTCGGCCATGCCCGCCGCTTCCGCGGCGGCCGCGGCCAGCGCCAGCAATACCATGTTACGGTTCGGGACATAGGTGGGCGGCTGCGCACGCTGGGCGTCGGAAAGGGCCGCCAGGTCGGGCACGGGGATCGTCTCGTCCGTCAGGGCCGAGCGGCCAGCCGTCAGCGCCTTGAAAAAGGAAAGGTCCACCACGCGATGCGAAGCCGCGTTGGCCGCCCGGGCCTGCGCGCGGGCCATCTCCAGTTCGCGCGCGTGTTTCTGGCCGTAATCGAAAGAGAGCGCGTGCAGGTCGCCGGAGGCGCCCAGCCGGCGCCGCACCTCATGCAGCAGCACGCTGGAGTCCAGTCCCCCGGAAAGCAGCACCATGGCGCGATTCATCGGCGGTGTCATTCTTCGTCGCCGTCGGTCGTGGCGGCGTCCGTCGCCGGCAGGGCCGGCAGCACGCCTTCCGCCACCAGTTCGGAATCCGTCTTGGGCGTCAGCGGGATGGGTAGAGGCGGGAGGCCTTGGCGGATCAATTCCTTCTGGTAATTCTGGAGGTGGGCCTGGATCTCGGCTTCACGGACGATCGCCTCCTCGTCCTCCTCCTCTTCCGCATCGTCCTCTTCTTCTTCCCAGTCGGTCGCCGGGAGCGTGATCTCCTCGCCCTCCCCTTCCTCGTCCCCCTCGTCGTCCTCGATCAGCGTCACATCAGCCTCGTTGCCGGTGTCCGCCTCGACGGCTTCCGCTTCCTCTTCCGATTCCGCGTCCGTGTCGGGCGGTTCGCGGAACACGCCGAGGCGTTTGGCGTTCTCCTCCAGTTTTTGCTGCTCGATTTCGGCGCGGCGAATGGCGGCGTACCGGGAGGCGCGGCGCAAGCCGGCCAGATTCTGCGGTACGCCCTGGGGCTTCACCGGGGGCGCCGGAGGGCCTGCCGGTCCCGGCCGGATCTCCGCCGTTCGCACCGGTTGGGACGGCGGCCCGGAGGGAGCGGCAAGCGCCGCGCGTTGGGGAGGACTTGCCGCGCCGGGGGTTTTCATGGAAAGCCACTGCTCTTCGGCTCCTTTGCGAATCTTGGCCAGTTCTTCGGGCAGATCGGCGTCCAGCACCTGGTAATCGTCCGCCGTTTCCCCCACGCCCAACATGTAAACCTTGTCCTTCTGCTTTTTGTCCACAAACCCCACGCGGAGTTGGCCGCCATCCTCCTGCATAAGCGCGGTGAGGCGGACATACGCGGTAAAGGAATCCCGGGGAACGGCTGCGCCGGTGCCGGCGCCGGGCGCCGGAACGACCGGGGGCATGCCAAAGGGCTTGCGGTCCAGAATGACCGCATACCGGCTGAACTCCACGGCGCCTGCGGTTTCGGCGCCCGTAGCACCTGCCACGCCCGCGATCAGGGTCGGAATCAGAATAAGTAACCCGCCTGTCATTCCAATACTTTATCACGGCCCACACCCACAAGCCAAGCCCGATCAACAGCCCGGTTCCCGCCTCACCGGATGATCGTATAGTAAGCTTGTCCTTTGTTATTCTATTAGGATTATATCTTGACTGAAAAACTACTCGTTCTTAAAATAAGTGCAATTGGAGCGGGCTCCGTCGATGACTCGAGCAAGGCCGGAACGATAACCGTTAAAAAGGCGAAAAACTTATGAACACAATCATTTCGCAACTCCTGGACCGCAAAGGGCGTGACGTCGTTGCCATCGCCCCCACCGCCTCCGTCCATGAGGCCATCCAACTCATGGAAGAAAAGAAGATCGGTTGTCTCCTGATTATGAGCAAAAGCGGCCGTTTGGCGGGGATTCTCTCCGAGCGGGATTGTATCCGAAAGGTCTATCTCCCAGAAAAAGCAGCCCGAAAAACTCTCGTTCAGGAGATTATGTCGAAAAAGGTCGTCTATGTGACCCCCGAAACCAGCGTGGACGACTGCATGTCCATCATCACCCAGAAACGGATCCGCCATCTGCCGGTGATGGAAGGCAACACGGTGGTCGGCATCATATCCATCGGCGATCTGGTCAAATTCATAGCCTCCGAACAGGATATCATGATCCGGAATCTCGAAAAATACATCGAGGGCTCCATCTAAGCGCCGAAACCGCCTTGCTGGCCGGCGCTCCA
>CAZSUH010000067.1:0-4851 GCA_964609905.1 uncultured Verrucomicrobiota bacterium | reverse complement strand
CAGCCGTCCTCTACACGCATCCCCACCCCCGGAGACTCCCATGACTGAACCCGACGCATGCCGAGCCTGTTCCTGCCAGAAAGGCGAGGAGGTTTCCGACGCCTCCCTGAACGCCCGACTCGACGAGGTGATCGCCTCGTACAAGGATAAACCCGGCGGCCTGATTCCCGCGTTGCAACTGGCCCAGGCCATTTTCGGCTATCTTCCCGCACCGGTCCTCAAAAAAATCAGCGCCGGGTTCGACAAACCCTACAGCGAAGTGGCCGGCGTGGTCAGCTTTTACTCCTTTTTCTCCACCAAACCCCGCGGCAAATTCCTGGTTCGCGTCTGCCTCGGCACCGCCTGCTACGTCCGCGGCGGCAAGGAAGTCCTGGAGGCGTTGAAAAAGAAACTGGCGATCGACGTGGGCGACACCACGGCCGACCGGACCTTCTCCCTGGAAGTCGGCCGCTGCTTCGGGGCCTGCGGCATGGCGCCCGTCGTCATGGTCAACGATGTCGTTCACCAACGCGTCAAACCGGCCCGCATCGGCGACCTGCTCAACCGGGTTCTGGCCGGCGTCGAAACCGCCTCAGCCAAGGAGCGTTCATGATCGCGCCCGCCGTCCCCAAACTTCGTTCCCTCGCCGACCTCGCCACGCTTCGCCGGGAAGAGCAGGCCCGCAACCCCTCCGTCGCGCCCACGCAACGCCGGATCCTGGTCTGTTTCGGCGGAAGCTGCCTCACCTCGGGCGCCAAGGAGGTGCGCGACGCCCTGCAAGCCGCCCTCAAGGCCGAAAAACTGGATGACGAAATTGCGCTGATCGAAACCGGCTGCATGGGCCCCTGCGTGCTCGGGCCCGTCGTGCTCATGGGCGACGACCAGACCTTTTACCAGGGCGTCAAGCCCGGGGACGCCGCGGACATCGTCAAGAGCCATGTGTGCCAGGGCAAGCGCGTGGAACGGTTGCTCGTGCGCGATGCGGCAGGCGTGACGCCCTTCCCCTGCCGGCCGGACCTGGACTTCTTCAAACGCCAGACCCCGATCGTGCTGCGCAACTGCGGCTGGATCAATCCCGCCCGCATCGAGGACTACATCGCCCGCGACGGTTACGCCGCGCTGGCCAAGGTGCTCGACGGCATGAAGCCCGAGGCGGTCATCGAGCAGATGAAAATCTCGGGCCTGCGCGGCCGGGGCGGGGCCGGCTTCCCCACCTGGATGAAGTGGAACTTCTCCCGAAACGCCCCGGGCGACGTGAAATACGTGCTCTGCAACGCCGACGAGGGCGACCCCGGCGCCTACATGGACCGCAGTGTGCTGGAGGGCGATCCCCACAGCGTCGTGGAGGGCATGGCCATCGCCGCCTTCGCCATCGGCGCGGCCCAGGGCTACGTCTACGTCCGCGCGGAATATCCGCTGGCGGTCGAGCGGTTGACCGTTGCCCTCCAACGTGCCCGCGACCGCGGCCTGCTGGGGGCGTCCATTCTCGGCACGGGCTTTGCCTTCGACCTGGAGATCCGCATGGGCTCCGGCGCCTTTGTCTGCGGCGAGGAAACCGCGCTGATCGCCTCCATCGAGGGCAAACGCGGCGAACCGCGCCCGCGGCCCCCCTTCCCCGCGCAAAAAGGGCTGTGGGGCAAGCCGACCGTCTTGAACAACGTGGAAACCTATGCCAATGTGCCGGCCATTCTGCTGAAAGGCGGCGCCTGGTACGCCGGCTACGGCACGACCGCGAGCAAGGGCACCAAGGTGTTCGCCCTCGCCGGCGCGGTGCGCAACACCGGCCTGGTGGAAGTGCCGGTGGGCACCTCGCTGGGCGAGGTCATCTTCGACATCGGCGGCGGCATCCGACACAACAAGCGGTTCAAGGCCGCCCAGATGGGCGGCCCCTCCGGCGGCTGCATCCCCCGCGAGCATCTCAACGTGCCGCTCGACTACGAAAAACTGGCCGAACTCGGCGCCATCATGGGCTCCGGCGGACTCATCGTCATGGACGAGGACGCCTGCATGGTGGACGTGGCCCGCTTCTTCATTGAGTTTGTTCAAGAGGAATCCTGCGGCAAGTGTCCCCCCTGCCGTGTCGGCACACGGCGCATGCTGGAAATCCTCAACCGCATCTGCGAGGGCAAGGGCGATATGGCCGACCTGGACCGGCTCGAGGAACTCGGCAAGTTCATCAAGGAGTCCTCGCTCTGCGGCCTGGGTCAAACCGCCCCCAATCCGGTGCTCTCAACGCTCCGCCATTTCCGCCACGAATACGTGGCCCACATCCGCGACCGGCACTGCGAAGCGGGCGTCTGCCCCTCACTCGTGCGCGCGCCGTGCCTCAGCGCCTGCCCGGCCGGCGTGGATGTGCCCGGATTCGTGGCGCTCGTGGGCGAAAAACGGTACGCGGAGGCGCTCAAACTGCACCGCGACAAGAATCCATTCGCCTCCGTCTGCGCCCGCGTCTGTTTCCACACCTGCGAAGAGAAATGCCGCCGCGCCTCCCTCGATGAGCCGGTCTCCATTCGCGGCGTCAAGCGCTACATGGTGGACCAGGAGGTCACCGTCCAGGTGCCCGAGGTGCGCGAGAATCCCGACCGCGCAAAAAAGAAAATCGCCATCGTCGGAGCCGGACCGGCCGGGCTCGGTTGCGCCTACTTCCTCGCCCGCCTCGGTTACAAGCCGGACGTGTTCGAGTCGGAAGCCCGGCCGGGCGGCATGCTCGCCCAGGCCATCCCCGCCTACCGCCTCCCCCGCGAGGAACTGGCCCGCGAGGTGCGCATGATCGAACGCCTCGGCGTGACCATTGAAACGGGAAAAACGCTGGGTCAGGACTTCACCCTGTCCGACCTTCGCGAGCAGGATTATCAAGCCGTCTTCCTGGCCGTGGGCGCGCCCGACGGCACCCCGCTCGACATCCCCGGCGCCGAGGCAAAGGGCGTGACGGAGGCCATGGCGTTCCTGCGCCATTACAATATCCGCGGCTCCGTGCCGGTCGGCCGGAACGTGGCCGTCATCGGCGGCGGCAACGCCGCCATCGACGCGGCCCGCACCGCCATCCGGCTCGGCGCCAAATCGGTCACCGTCCTCTATCGCCGCACCCGCGAGGAAATGCCGGCCTACGCCGAGGAGATCGAGGAAGCCCTCCAGGAGGGCGTCACCCTCCGTACGCTCCTCCATCCGGAGGCTTTCGTCGTCGAGGACGGCGCGGTCACCGGCGTGCGCGTCCGCCCCATGAAACTCGGCGAATTCGACCAGTCCGGCCGGCGCCGACCCGAGGCCGGCGAGGAGGCCAAGGACGTGATCCCCGCCGACCAGGTCATCGTCGCCATCGGCCAGAAGCTGAAGGCCAAGCCTCTCTGCAAGCCGCTGGACGTGGAGGTGACCGAACGCGGGTGGATCAAGGCCGACCCGCGCACCGGCCGCACCTCCCTGCCCTGGCTTTTCTCGGGCGGCGACGCCGTCTCCGGTCCGTCCTCGGTGGTCGAAGCCATCGCCGCGGGCGAGCGGGCCGCCGTCGGCATCGACGAGGCGCTCTCCGGCGCCTCCCACGCCTTCTGGCGCGGGTACCGCGAGGTGTCCACCGGCTATAATCCCGATGCCGACCCCTCGACCGATCCCCGCGAAAAACTGCCCACCATCAGTCTCGAAAAACGACGCCACAACTTCACCGAAGTGGAGCAGCCGTGGAACGAAAGCACGGCCGTCCGCCAGGCCAAGCGCTGCCTGCGGTGCGATTACGGGAAACAGGCCTGCGCCTGCGCGGAAGGGGAGTCCCACTCATGATCAACGTGACGATCAACTCGAAAAAACTGGCGGTGCCGGAGGGATCCACCATTCTCGAATCCGCCCGCCTGGGCGGCCTGTCCGTTCCCACCCTCTGCCACATGGAACACCGGGCGCCGATCGGCGCCTGCCGCGTCTGTCTGGTCGAGGTGGAGGGCGCGAAAACGTTGATGGCCGCCTGCGCCACGCCCGTGACCGAGAACATGATCGTCAAAACACACAGCGCGCGCGCGCGCGCGGCGCGCCGCCGCGTGGTGGAACTGCTCCTCTCCGAGCACGACGGCAACTGCCCCACCTGCGATCGCAACCGCTCCTGCGAGTTGCGCGCGCTGGCCGACGACCTCGGGGTTTCCAAACTCCCCGATGACGGCGCCAAGGCCGCCCCGCACCTGGATGCCTCCACGCCCGCCCTGGTGCGGGACAATTCCAAGTGCATCAAGTGCCGCCGCTGCGTCTCCGTCTGCGCCGAGGTGCAGGGCGTCGGCGCCCTCTCTCCCCAGGGCCGCGGCTTCACCACCATGATCGGCCCCGCCTTCACGCAGGACCTGGAAAGCGTGGCCTGCGTCCAGTGCGGCCAGTGCGCCGCCGTCTGCCCCGTGGGCGCGATCGTGGAAAAAAGCCACGTGGAGGGCGTCTGGAAAGCCATCGAAGACCCCGCCAAGACCGTGATCGTCCAGACCGCCCCGGCCATCCGCGCCGCGCTCGGCGAGGAGTTCGGCTACGAACCCGGCACGCGGGTGACGGGCAAAATGACCGCCGCCCTCCGCCGCCTCGGCTTCAACGCCGTGTTCGACACCAATTTCACCGCCGACCTCACCATCATGGAGGAAGGCACCGAGCTGCTGACGCGCCTGAAAAAGGCGCTGGTGGACAAAGAGCCCGTGGCCCTGCCCATGTTCACCAGTTGCTCGCCGGGCTGGATCAACTTCGCGGAGTACTATTTCCCCCAGTTCCTGCCCAACCTCTCCACCTGCAAGTCGCCCCAGCAGATGTTCGGCGCCGTGGCCAAAACCTATTACGCGCGAACGATCAACAAGAAGCCGGAAGATCTGGTCGTCGTTTCCGTTATGCCCTGTACGGCCAAGAAGTTCGAGGCCCAAC
>CAZSUH010000066.1:3555-17013 GCA_964609905.1 uncultured Verrucomicrobiota bacterium | reverse complement strand
CGCGGCGATCCGGCCTCAGCGCTGCTGGAAGTGCTGGATCCCGAACAGAACAAGGATTTTCTCGACCATTATATGGATGTCCGGTTCGATCTTTCGCAGGTGCTTTTCGTCTGCACGGCAAACCAGACGGATACCATCCCCGCGCCCCTGCTGGACCGGATGGAGTTCATCACCCTTCCCGGGTATATCCTGGAGGAAAAAATCGAAATTGCCAGGCGGCACCTGGTCCCCCGACTACTCAAGGATCACGGTCTAACGCCGAAAAAAGTCCTGTTCCAGGAGTCGGCGCTTCGGGAAATCATCGATGGGTACGCGCGAGAGGCCGGCGTGCGGTCTCTGGAAAACGGCATCCGGAAAATCTGCCGGAAAATCGCCAAAGCCGTCGTGAACGGTGAAAAAAACAAAGTCGTGTTGACCGGCAAGAAAATCTTCCCGTACCTGGGAAAACGCGTTTACTCGGATTCCGACCCCTTCACCCAACGCAAGCCCGGCATCGTCATGGGACTGGCCTGGACCAGCCTGGGCGGCGCCACCATGTATGTGGAAGCCTCGGCCATGCCCGCAAAGACGCCCGGGTTCAAACAAACCGGCCAACTCGGCAAGGTGATGGTGGAATCGTCCGAAATCGCCTACAGCGTGGTGCGCGGTAAACTGGGATCCTCCGAGGCCCACAAGGGTTACTTCGACAACCACCTGTTGCATCTTCATGTGCCGGCGGGGGCCACGCCGAAGGATGGCCCGTCCGCGGGGATCACGATGGCCACGGCGCTTTATTCTCTGGCCACCGGCAAACCCCTGTGCAAACGGCTGGCCATGACCGGTGAGCTCTCCCTGACCGGACTGGTCATGCCGATCGGAGGGGTGAAGGAAAAAACGATCGCCGCCCGTCGCGCACGCGTCAAGACGCTGATTTTCCCCGCCGAAAACAAAAAGGACTTTGACGAACTGCCCGATCACATCCGGAAGGGATTGACCATTCACTTCGTCGCCTCATTCGACGACGTCCTGTCGATTTGCTTTGCCTGACCGCGCCACGGCACGCTCCGTTCAGGAGTCGAATCCGCCCTCGATGATCGCCCCGGCCACGACGTGTTCGCCATCGTACAACGCCACGGTCTGGCCGGGCGTCACGGCCGTCTGGGGTTCGTCGAAAACCAGCGTGAGCCGGCCGGCGTCGTCCGGATCCACGCGGGCTGTGCAGGGCGCGGGTTGATGCTGGTGGCGAATCCGCGCTTCGGCGCGAAATGGAGCCGCCGCCGGGGCCCGGGATATCCAGTTCAACGCGGACGCCTGCAACACGCGTTTGTAGAGCGCCACGCGGGGGCCCACAATGACCGCCTGACGATCCGGATCCAGCCGCACTACGTAGAGCGGCGCGGATGTTCCACCCGGCAGGTTCAAGCCTTTGCGCTGTCCGATCGTATACCGCATCAATCCCGAATGCCTTCCCAGTTCGCGTCCTTCCAGATCCAGAATGGGTCCCGGCTTGAGGAGATCCGGGCCGAACGCGTTGCCGAATTCTCGGCTGTCCATGAAATCCTGGCTTTCTCCGCCTTCCGCCAACTCCGGAAAGCCCGCCTCGCGCGCGAGCGCGCGCACCTCGGTTTTCGTCATTTCACCCAACGGAAATCGGGTGCGCGCCAATTGCGCCTGGCTCAGGCCGCATAAAAAATAAGACTGATCCTTGGCCGCATCCCGCCCTTTCAACAGATGAACGCGGCCGCCGAGCGGATCCCGTTCAATCCGCGCATAATGGCCGGTTGCAAACCAGTCAAACGGCTGCTGCGCCGCGATCCTCTCCCAAAACACCCCGAACTTGACCGCGCGGTTGCAGACCACGCAGGGATTCGGTGTGCGACCGGCGGCGTATTCCTCCCTGAAATAATTGAACACCAGGCGCTGGAAATCGGCCGCCAACGGAACGGCGATGAGCGGAATGCCCAGACGGGCCGTCCATCGCCGAACCTTGGCCAGCCGTTCCTCGTTCGAGCCGGCCACACAGCCGATCCTCAGGCGAAGCGCGGCACCCAGGCGGTCGTCCCCCATCAGCATGGTCACACCCACCACCCGAAAGCCCTGGCGCAACAACAGCCAGGCAGTGACCGTGGAATCCACGCCTCCGCTCATGCCGACCGCCACCGTTTCCCCGATTGCGCCGCCCTTGTTCACGACGATCCTTATCCTTGCCCGCTGTTGAAAACCTGTACACGCAACTCCACCATCTGGTGACAGGTCAAATACGGGATGGTCAGCGTCACTCGATCCGGTTTCCTTGTTCTTTTGCAGGATGCAACAGAATGGCGTATAGTAACCGAACGGAATGGATTTGAAAATGGGAAACGCGGTTGGGCAAAGGTGACGCATGTGGATTTTTCTGGTCCTGGTCTCGGCGGCGGCGCTGGGCTTTTATGACATCGCGCGCAAACATGCCGTGCATGCCAACGCCGTTATGCCCGTGCTGGTTTCAGCCGCGGCCTGCGGTTCCCTTGCTTTCGTGCTGGCCATGTTACTGGCCGGGCGATGGACATTCCTTTCCGAACTGACCGCCGGAACGTTCGGGTTGGTCGCCCTGAAAAGCCTGCTGGTGGCCGCCTCCTGGATTTTCGGCTATTACGCCATGCGCGCGCTGCCGATCTCCCTGATGTCCCCGATCCGGGCCAGCGCCCCGCTTTGGACGCTGATCGGAGCGATCGCGCTTTACGGCGAATGGCCCACCCGGTGGCAGGCGGCCGGCATGGCCGCAATTCTAGCGGGCTACGTCTGCTTTTCCCTCATCGGCCGGTCGGAAGGCATTCATTTTACCCGCCACACGGGGGTCTTCCTCGCATTCGCGGCCACGCTCACCGGCGCAGGCTCGGCTCTTTACGACAAGTACCTGCTACAAACCTGCCGAATTCCACGCGACTTCGTGCAATTCTGGTTTTGCGTCGATCTGGTGGTCATGCTGGGCGCTTTCCTCGCGGTCCAGCGGATGTTGCGACTCCAACGCACGCCGTTTCATTGGCGGTGGAGCATTCCGGCCGTGGGATTTTTGCTGGTGACCGCCGACTGGCTTTACTTCAAGGCGCTCAGCGAGCCGGGGGTGCCGATCTCGGTTGTTTCCCTCATCCGGCGTTCGAATGTGGTCCTATCCTTCGCCGGCGGATCCCTTCTCTTCGCCGAAGCCAATCTCCGGGCCAAAGCCGGCGCGCTGCTGGTCATCCTGACGGGGGTGGCCATTCTCTGCCTGGCCAGTTGAAGGCCGACGGGCGCCGGCTTATAACGCGCCCATGAGCAGACTGCCGAAGGAGACCACCGGCGCCGTTTCGCGGTAATCCTCCACCAAGGCATTGCCCTCGCGCAACAGCGTTTTTACATCTTTGTAAACGGTGTCGTCATTGATCAACAGGCCCAGCGTGCCCTGGCCCTTGTCGATCTTGTCCGCCGCGGATTGAAGCGAGGCCACCGCGTTCGTCAGATCGCGGTACAGGGTTTCGTCGGAGGACAACAACTTGCCCAGCGTGCCCTCGCCCTTTTCCAGACGCGAGGAAACGGTTTTCAGCGACGCCATCGCGTCTTGCAGATCCACATATATCGTGTCGTTCGTGCTCATGAGCCGGCCCAGGGTGCCCTCGCCGTTCTCGAGTCGGCCGGAAATGGTTTTCAGCGAGGCCACGGAATCCGCCAGGTTCGTATACAGGGAATCGTCGGCGGACAGCAGCCGGCCCAGGGTGCCCTCCTGCCGTTCGATGCGGCCGGCCACTTCTTTCAATTGCGTGGAAAGGGCCTTGAAATCGTCGCCCATCGAGGCGTCGTTGATCAGCCGGCCCAGGAGCCCCTCACCCGTATTGATTTTCCCGGTGATTTCGCGCAACGATCGCACCGCGTCCTGCACGTTGCTCACCACCATTCCTTCATCGAGCGCGCGGCGGATCTGGGCAATCGTTTCGGAGGCCTCATCGACCAAATCGACCGGATCGATGCCGATCAATCGCGCGCCTTCCGGTACGAGCGGCGCGTTCGTGGTTCCGCGATCGATCTGGAGCGCTTTCCCGCCCAGGACCGAGGTCGAGATGATGCGAACCTTGTAGTCCTCGTGAATCTCGATCTTCTCATCGAGCGAACAAACGACCTTGATCGCGTCATCTTTCAAGCCCAGTTCCTTGACCTTGCCCACGGGCATGCCGCGGATCACGACCTTGTCGCCGGCGGAGAGCGTGCTGACGTCCTGGAACAGGACCGAAACCGTGTACCGTTTTCTAAAGATGTTCTCGCGGGTCAGCAGAATGGTGAACGCGGCCAGGAGCAGCAGGATGAGGAACACCACGCCGCCCACGACCACCTCGAGTTTGACGTCTTTTAGCGTTTGCTTGGCCATTGGATCACCTCATGATTCCCATGCACCCCGGCGGGTGATGTATTGCGCGTCCAGAAACTCCTTCACCTCGGGCCGTGGCGAGCGAATAAAATCGGCGGGCGCCGCGATCTCCACGAATTTCCCCCCGGAGATCATGGCGATGCGGGTCCCGATCGCCAACGCGCTGTGCAAGTCGTGCGTCACCACGACGCTCGTGACGCCGAGTTTGACGCGCATGTCGTCAATCAACCGGTCGATCGACCGGCTGGAAACCGGATCGAGTCCCGAGGTGGGTTCGTCGTACAGGATAATCTCAGGTTGCATGACGATCGCCCGAGCCAGACCGGCGCGCTTGCGCATGCCCCCCGATATTTCATCCGGATATTTCCCTCCCTGCGCGGCCAGCTCCACCAGGTCCAGGCACTCGCCCACGCGCGCCTCGATCTCATCCTCGGTCATCGCCGTGCGTTCCCGGAGCGGCAGCGCGACATTCTCGAACATGGACAACCAGGCCAGCAACGCGGCATTTTGAAACAACATCCCGAACCGGTCGCGGATGCGCGGGATCTCCCGGTCCGGGGCTTCGTTGATGCAGTCATCCCCGATCCATACCCGTCCCTCGTCCGGCGTCAGCAGCCGGATCATGTGTTTCAACGTCACGCTCTTGCCTGTTCCGGAGGGTCCGACGATGACGAAGGTCTCCCCCTTCCGAATGTCCAGGTCCACCTGGTTGAGCACCACTTGGGGTCCGAATGTTTTGGTGACTTTTTCAAATCGGATCATACGTAGAACAACCGGGTGATGAAGTAGCCCAAAATCAGGATGAAGAGGAAGGACAGGATCACGGTGTTTCGGGTGGCCTCGCCCACGCCCATTGCGCCCTTGGTGGTGGAGAAGCCCTGATGGCAGGCCGCGGTGCCGATGATCAGACCGAAACAGAGCGCCTTCAGCATGCCCACGTAAAGATCCTTGTTCTCCGCATACTGGAGCGCGTTATCGAAATAGGCGGTCCAGGAAACGCCGAGTTGCGTCGCGCCCACAATTCCGCCGCCCACCACCCCCATCAGGCAGGAATAGAAGGCCAGCAACGGGGACATCAGCGCCAGGGCCAGCAGGCGCGGCATCACCAGGAAACGGACGGGGTCGATGGACATGACCTCGAGCGCCGCCACTTCCTCGGAAATGGTCATGGTGCCGATCTGCGCCGCCATGGCGGAGCCCACGCTGGCCGCGAGGATCAGGCCCGTCATGAAGGGCCCCATTTCCCGCAACATGGAAACCATGACCGCCGTGCCGATGAACACCTCGCGGCCGAAACGGCGCAGTTCCAGGCCGGTTTGCAGCGCCAGGATCATGCCGGTGAAGCCGCCGACCACGGTCACCACGGACAGGCTTTTGACCCCGGAAAAAAAGATCTGCCGCACCAGTTCATCGCGCGACCGGGCCAGGCGCAGGTGCCGGACGGCCGCCAGACCCGCGATCATCAGCAGCATGGCCTGACCGAGTTCGAAAAGAAACCCCAGAAAATTCCGGCCCAACTCCTGAAGGAAACTCGTCGGAGGCGGCAGGTAAACAGGTTCTCGAATGACGGATTTCATCGGGCTATTTTAATGAAATATAAAAATTGGAAAGTGCGGGCATCCCCTTCCCGCTCGTAACCGACAAACCCCTTCAGCACATCCCAATATTTCGTTTCATTATCGTCATTCCCCCCCCAGGACACAAGCGGAAACACGGACGTCTGCGCGGACCCCTCGCGCCGGATGCGGCGGAAGAGGCCCCAAAGCAGTTCGTCCGACACCGTTTTTCCCCGCCGCTCGTGCAGGTAAAGCGTCCAGAAGGGCGCATACAACCGCTCCACCGCGTCCACCGGCGCCAGCGGCCAGAGTTCCAGCGTCCGGAACCGCGTGTCGTCGCCTTCCCGGGAATAGGACGCCAGGGGCCAGACGCGCACCCGTCGCTTCTCCACCCGCGCCTCGCTTTCCGGCGCGGCGCGGATGACCCGCTCGTCGAAATAGAAGGGGACAAACCAGCGTCGCGTCACCGTGACGGGCGGCCGCTGATAGGACTCATACCGGCCCAGGGGCCACAATAGAAAACCGCTCTCGACGCCCGGTTGTTTGTGAATTCCCCAGATCGGCCACAACCAGGTTTTGTGGGAATCGCCGCCCCGGTGGATCTGCACGAACGGCCAGGGGGCCGTGATCTCGCGGACCGGGCCCGCCCGGGTGTGCCTGAAAAAAGGAGGAATCAGATACCAGGTTTGCTGGTTGTCCAGGTTGACCCGCCCGTAGATCGGGAACAGCATGTGGGAATAGCCCTCATGCTGGGGCGCCCGGTAATCGGTCGCGTTCCAGAACGGCCACAGGATGAAGCGGCGCCGGATCCCCGGTTCCCGAGCCTGTCCATAAAAAGGAAACACACGGAACCGGGATTCGTCATCGCCCCGCGTCCAGGCGATCAGGGGGAAAAGCACGTTCCACGTATCCAGGCTCCCCTGACGGGTGTGCGCATACAACGGAAACAGGGCGAAATCGATCGCGTCTTTTCCCGCGAATTCCTCCAGGTGCCCGCCCAGGGGGAAGACGGCCCCATACGCGTGTCCCGTCCTGGTTTTTCCCATGGCCAGAAACGGGAAGGCGATCAAACTCCAGGCGGAGGCGGGATCGTTCACGTCAGCATCGCGTCCCCGGAGAACGAGCGCCGAATTCCAACTGCGTTCGGCCTGGTGCCGCCGCGAGGTGAACAGCGGCCAGAGAATGTGGGTTGCGGATGAGCCCGCGTCCGGATCGCGCGACAGGCTCATCAGCGGACGCAGCGCGCAAAACGTGCGCCCGCTGGCCCCGTCCACATGCTCAACGATCGGGCCGGCCGCCCGAACCCGGACGGCGCCGGCGTTCCGCAGAGGCGCCGCTTTGGAGTAAAAAAGACCGGCCTCGATCGCGGGCGCCGCGGTCCGCGCCGCGCGCGCGAACGGCACGGCCGCCATCATCGCCAGTGCCGCCGCGAAAGCCGGTATGACGGAGCGTCGTTTCATGCGATGCCAGAGTCCAGAATGACCGAGTCGCGTCCGAATATTTCGGCGATCAACGCGGCGCGAATCCACATGCCGTTCCGCATCTGCCGCCAATACATGGCGCGCGGATCGCGATCCACCTCGACCGCGATTTCCTGCCGGCGCGGGAAGGGGTGCAGCAACACGGCGTCGGGCTTCAGCCTCCGGAGATGCTCCACGCGAAAGCTGTAACGGCTGATGTCCACCACCTGCTTGTTGTCCGGTTTGTCCCATTCGTTCTGGATGCGGGTCATGTAAACGGCGTCCGCGCCGTCGATCGCGTTCTCGAAGTCGTCGCTCAACTCGTAGGACACGCCGGCGTTCTTGAGCAGGGCCAGGATGTCCTCCCCCACCTGAAGGCCGGTCGGGGCCACGAAACGCTGGCGAACGTGCCGGTAGCGGGTCAGCAGCCAAGCCAGGGACCGGACCGTGCGGCCGCGCAACAAGTCGCCCACGAACACAATGGTCTTGCCGTCGATGCCACCCCGCGCCTCGAAACTGCGCTGCAGCGTGTAAATGTCCAACAACGCCTGCGTGGGATGCTGATCCTTGCCCGAGCCGGCGTTGATGATCGGCACGGGGCGGTCCGAGTGCGCGAACACCCACGCCATCCGCTCGGCAAGTCCGCCGTCCTGCTCCCGCATGACGATCATGTCGTAATAGGAACTGAACGTCCGCACCGAATCCTCCCGGGATTCCCCCTTGATTTCGGAGGAGGTGGCGGTGTCCCGCACCTCGCCCACCGGCATGCCGAGTATCTGACAGGCGGCCGTGAACGAGAGAAATGTGCGGCTGCTGGGCTGCGTGAAGAAGAGCATGACCCGCTTGTACGGCAACAAGCCGCCGAGGAAAACCATACCCTCCTCCGTTTTGGCGATACGGCGGATGGCGGTGGCCAAGGCGCCCAGCCGTTCCAGGCGCGCCCGGTCGAACTGCTGGGCCACGATCACGTTGTAAGGCCGTCCGTCCCGGTCGAAATAAGGCGCTTTTCCCTGCGCGTCCAACGCGTGGAAAGGCTCCCAGTCGATCGTCGCAAGCTCCCGTTTCGTCATGGGCGTTTTCCTCCCGTCAGGGTTGCCACCATGATGGCCTTAATGGTGTGCATCCGGTTCTCCGCCTGGTCGAACACGCGCGAAAAAGGTCCCTCGAACACCTCGTCCGAAACCTCGAGCGCCCCGCAGGACGCCGTCGCCTCGGTTTTGTTGTCATGATAGGCGGGCAGGCAGTGCAGAAATAGCAGATCGCCGCTTGCGACCCGTCCGGTGGCCTCCAGCAGGGACTGGTTGATCTGGTAGGGCTTGAGCAGCTTGACGCGCTCGGCAAACTTGGCCTCCTCGCCCATGGACACCCACACGTCCGTATACAGGATATTCGCGCCATCGACCGCGCGGCGCGGTTCGTGAATGACCTCCACCGAGCCGCCGAGGCGAGCCCGCGCCCGGGCCTGGGCCACCAACTCGGCCGGCGGCGCCAGTTCCGGCGGCGTGCAGTTGACGAAACGCATGCCCATCCGCGAACAGCCGAACATGAGCGAGTTCACCACGTTGTTGCGCCCGTCGCCGACATAGACGAACGTCAATCCCGCCAGACGGCCGAACCGTTCCCGAACCGTCATCAAATCCGCGAGCACCTGGGTCGGATGCCAGTCGTCCGTGAGCGCATTCCATACCGGCACGCCCGAATAGCGGGCCAGTTGATCGACCGTATCCTGCCGATAGCCCCGGAACGCGATGCCATCGAAGAACCGGCCCAGCACCCGGGCCGAGTCGGCCACGGTTTCCTTTTTCCCGAAGTGGATGTCGTGAATGCCCAGGTATTCGGCGCAGGCCCCTTCGTCCGCGGCCGCTACCACGAAGGCGCACCGCGTGCGGGTCGAGGATTTCTCGAAAATCAGTCCGATATTCTTGCCGTCGAGCAGGCGGCCGCGGACGCCCCGGCGTTTTTTGCGCTTGAGTTGGACCGCCAGCTCCAGGATATGGGCGCACTCCTCATCGGACCAATCGGTCAGGGTCAGCAGGCTTCGGCCTTTCATCGCCACGGTCGTCTTCATCGGATTCGTCCCTTTTCCCTATTCCGGAAACAGCATGTCGCGTTCTGTTTTCAAGACGCGGAGAATGGCGCGCACGCAGGCCGGGGTCAGTGTATAGCGCAGCAGGTTGACCCATGTCCCGAACACGCCCATTTCCACCAGCAGCCGTTTCTCGCCCGCCAGCCAGCAGGCGATTTTCTTGCCGCCATACACCGCATACATCAAACGGTTCATTCGCTGCTGGAGTCGTTCGGCTTCTCCGGACGCCCCCGTGCGCACGGCATCGATCAGGCGCTTGGCCATGTAGCCGTTGAACACCCCGCCGCCCAGCAACAGGCCGTCATAGCCGGCCTTGATGTAGGAGAGGCAGTTGAATTCGTCGCCGTTCAGAATCCGCAGGTCCCGCCGTTTGCGGCGGACGGCCAGGAACAAGTTGCGCCGTTCAGGATCACAACTGCTGTCCTTGAGCATCACGACCTTTTTCTCGGACAGGATGGCTTTCATGACCTTGAGCGGCACGGCCACGCTGCTGTGACGGCCGCGATCGTAGATGCCGACCGGCAGCGGGGATGCCCGAATGGCGTCCAGGTACAGGTCCCGTACATTCTCCGGGGTGGCGTTGAGCAAAAAGGCGGGCGGCGCGATGACGGCCACGCACGCGCCATCTTCTTTCGCGGCCCGCATGTTTTCCACAATTCGAGGTGTGGAATTGTCGGAGACCTGAACGGAGACCGGCAGCCGCCCCCGCGACGCGGCCACGACCGACCGGACCATGAGCCGGCGTTGGGAGTTGGTCATCCACGGCCCCTCCCCGTTGGTCCCCCCCACAAACAGACCCCGCACCCCAAGCCGCAGGTGGTGTTCCACCATCCGCTTGACGGAAGGCGTGTCGACCTCGCCTTCCCGGGTAAACGGAGTTGGCGCCGCCGACCAGACGTCCCGAACCAGGTTGATTTCGAATTTCATCTTACGTCTCCTTGTCCGTGTGCATCCCGTCGAGTACGACGCGAATAACCTCGGCCGGAGAGAGCGATCCGGTGTCGATCACATGCGCGCCGGCCGGAATCGATAAGGGCGCTTCGCGGCGCCCCCGGTCCAGGGCATCGCGACGTTGAATGGCCCTCAAAACGTCCGGCAGTCCCTTTCCAGCGCCATCCCCCTCCTGTTCCGCATAACGGCGCTTCGCCCGGATTTCCGGGGAGGCGTCCAGGTAATATTTGTGGCGGGCTTCGGGAAACACCACCGACCCGATGTCTCGTCCGTCCATAACCACGCCGCCCAGTTCCGGCGTACGCCGCAACACCCGGTTCACCCAGTCCCGCACCTCGGGGATCGCGGCCACAACGCTGACCGCGCCCGCCACGGCGGCGGTGCGGATTTCCCCGCCCGGCAGCCGGCCGCCGATCCGGAAGGTCACGCCTCCGGGAACCGGCTCCACGCTCACGGTCAGCCTGGCAAGGAATGCTGCCACTGCCCGCCGGTCCTTCGTATCCACGCCGGCATTCACGAGCTGCCAGGTGACGGCGCGGTATAGACCGCCCGAATCCACGTGCCGGTATCCCAGCGCGGCCGCCACCCCGCGGGCGACGGTCGATTTGCCGGAGGCCGAGGGGCCATCCACCGTGATGATCGGTCCGCTCATGCCCCGCCCTTCTTTCGCGGGATTCCCAGCACCTTGCGCAACGCTTTCATGCACTGCGCGTTCTCGGCGGCTGTCCCCACCGTCACGCGCACATACTCCGGCAGGCCATACCCGTCCATCGGCCGCACGATCACTTTCTCGGCCTGGAGCGCGTTGAACACGTCTCGGCCCCGCCCCACCCGAACCAGGAAAAAGTTCGCGACACTGGGCACCATCTCCAATCCGGACCTCCGGCATTCCCGTTCAAACCAGGACAGCCCGTTTTGCATCAATCGCCGTGTCCGTTTCACATGCGCCTCATCATCGAGCGCGGCGATCGCCGCGGCCTGGGCCATGGCGTTGACGTTAAACGCCTGGCGCACACGATTCAGCAGGCTCACGCAGTCGGGCGGCGCCGCCGCATAGCCGATCCGCAAACCGGCCAGCCCGTAGGCTTTCGAAAACGTGCGAAGCAAAATCACTTTCCGCCCTTCCCTCACGTACCGCAGGGTGTCCGGCTGAAGCGCCGCCGGCATGAGTTCGATATAGGCTTCGTCAAAGACCGTCACGACGTGGTCCGGGACCCGATCCATGAACGCATCCAGGTCGGTCGGCGCCACGCAGGTTCCGGTGGGGTTGTTGGGATTGGCAATGAAGACCAGGCGCGTGGCGGGCGTGATCGCCCGAAGCATGGCGGGCAGATCGTGCGTGAACCCGCCGGTCATGGGCACGGCCACGACCGACGCGTTCTCGGCCGCGGCCACCAGGCGGTAAACCACAAACGCCCGGTCGGCCATGACAAGATTAACCCCTTTGCGCAAAAACACGTGGGCAATCAGTTCGATCAATTCGTTGCTGCCCGTTCCGAAAACCAGGGTGTCCGGAGGCAGGTCGAGTTTACGGGACAGGGCTTGACGGAGGTAAAAAGCGCCGCCGTCGGGATACCGGTGCATCTCGGTCATGCAGGTTTTCATGGCGGCGAGGGCTTTGGGCGAGGGCCCGAGCGCGTTCTCGTTGGAGGCCAGCTTGGCGATTCCCTCCACATCGGAAAAGCCCATTTCCCGGGCCACTTCCGCAATCGGTTTGCCGGGCTCATACACGGACAGATGGCGAACCCATGGATTCGGGGAATACTTCGGTTTCATGACGGCTCCTCGATTGGCGATGCGGCGGGCGGCTCCCCACCCACGCCGGATTCCGGCTCCGGCTCGGCTTCCGGTTCCGCGCCCGAAGGCTCGGGCGCAGGCGACTCCTCCGCAACGGGCGTTCGCGCGGCGGCTTCCGAGGCGCGAACGCGTCGGACCGTGTCCAAGCGGGCCAGTTCGTCCAGCTTGGGCAGTTCCGTTACATCCTTGAGGCCGAAATGCTCCAGGAACAGGTGGGTCGTTCCGTACAACAGCGGCCGGCCGGGCAGTTCGCTGCGGCCCATGATGCGGACCAGTTGCGATTCCATGAGCGCCTTGAGAATGTGATCCACGCTTACCCCCCGCACGGCCTCGATATCCGCCTTCGTGATCGGCTGTTTGTAGGCGATGATGGCCAGTGTCTCCAGGGCCGGCCGGGAAAGCCGTTGACCCCGCCCCAGATCCAGCAGATGGCGCAGCCAGGGGCCGCAATCGACGTCGGACTGAAAGACGAAGCCATCGGAACTCTCCACGAGCGACAACCCGATCCGGGCGCCGGCGATTTCCGCCGTTAGCGCGTCGATCGCGTCGCGCACATCCCGATCCTTGAGGGCGGCGTAGGGCACGAAAAATCCGCCGAGATTCTCCGCCACTTCCTCGATGTTCTTGCGGATGTCGCGCGCTGTCAGGGGTTTTTTGGCCCCGAATATCAGCGCGCCGATAATGCGCTTCAATTCCGGGACCGCTGCGGTTGCCGATCCGTCCATGTTACTCCTCACACGTCTCGCCCGCGGATTCCTCCGGCGGGTCGTCTTCGTCCTCGTCGTCTTCGTCCTCGTCGTCGTTTTCAATTTCTTCTTCGTCGTCTGCATCGGTCGGATCGGTCGGATCCGACGGATCGGACAGCTCTCCCGTCGCCGTCGGTTCCGCCAGCGCTGGTCCCTCTTTTTTGCGCCGCTTGCGGACCGGCGCGGGAGCCAGTTCCGGCTGCTCAATCACGGGCGGCAACTCGTTGGGATCGAAGGCGCTGATCTCGATGTCCCCGAATTCGTGCGGCTGGCGGATCCGGATCTGGTGCAGACGGATCAGTTCCAGAATGGCCAGGAAGGTGCAGGTGATTTCGTTGCGCGTCACCGCCTGCCCGAACAGGCCCGACAGCGTGAACCGTTCCCCGGCCCGCGTCCGCTTGAGCACGTCTTCGATCTTGTCCGCGACCGTAAACGGATCGTCCACGATCGTGCCGAACTCGGTGGCGCTGACCCGTTTGAGCGCGTCGTTCAGCGCGGAGATCAG
>CAZSUH010000066.1:0-3545 GCA_964609905.1 uncultured Verrucomicrobiota bacterium | reverse complement strand
GTCGAACAGGCTCACCTCGTCGAGGCCGAGGCCCGGTTCCGGTTCGAATGACTGCGCGTCGCTTCCCCGGGGGAACCGGTTGTCGCGGGCCAGCGACAACGCATCCAGATGGCGCGCCGCGTCTTTGAACTTCTTGTATTCCAGGAGCTGGCGGACCAGGTCCCAGCGGGGATCCTCTTCCTCGTCCTCCAGCTCCGGTCGTTCCTCGACGGGAAGCAACATCCGGCTTTTGATCATCATCAGCGTGGCCGCCATGACGATGAACTCCCCGGCGATATCGAGATCAAGCATCTGCATCAGCCCGAGATACTCCACATATTGGGTGGTAATGCGGTTGATTTCGATATCGCAGATTTCAAGTTCGTCTTTTTTGATCAGGTAAAGCAGCAGGTCCAAGGGCCCCTCGAAGACCTCCACGTCGACCTTGTATTCTTCCTGCACGGCTGGGGAACGGCTTGTCACGGCATGTCCTTAATCCACGCCCATGAGGCGGCGCACCTTGTCCAGTGTCTTGCGTGCTTCAAGGCGCGCGCGTTCCGCGCCCCGGGCCAGAATCCGATCCACATAGCCGGGATCGGCGGCCAGTTCGGCCCGGCGCTTCCGGAAGGGTTCGAAACGATTCCAGAAAATCTCGAACAGCGCCTTCTTCGCTTCTCCATACCCCATGCCGCCGGCCCGGTAACGCGCCGCCAGCGCCGCCCGTTCCGCCTCCGAGGCGAACAGGGAATACAGCGCAAACACGTTGCACGTGTCCGGGTTCTTCGGCGCCTCCAGGGGGGTGCTGTCGGTGACGATCGACATGATCCGCTTGCGGGTCTTTTTCTCCTCCCCGAAGATCTCGATGGTGTTGTCGTACGACTTGGACATCTTCTGACCGTCAATCCCCGGCACCACGGCTACCGATTCCTGGATGAGCGGCTCGGGGATCGTGAACACCTCGCCATACGTGTTGTTGAACCGGATCGCGATGTCCCGCGTCACTTCCAGGTGCTGCTTCTGATCCTTGCCAACCGGCACCAGGTTGGACTGGTAGAGCAGAATGTCGGCGGCCATCAGGACCGGATAGGCGAACAGCCCGTGCGAAGGGATGATCCCCTTGTCCACCTTGTCCTTGTAGGAATGGCAGCGCTCCAAAAGCCCGACCGTTGTGACACAGGACAGGTACCACGTCAATTCGCACACTTCGGGCACATCGCTTTGCCGGTAAAAAACGGTTTTTTCGGGATCCAGCCCGCAGGCCAGAAAATCCAGGGCCACATCGCGGGTGTTCTCGCGCATGGCCTGCGCGTCCGACACGGTGGTGAGGGCGTGGAGGTTGGCGATGAACAAAAAGGCCTCGCCCTTTTGCTGCAACTCGAGGGCCGGCTTCATCATCCCGAAATAGTTGCCCAGATGCAGCTTGCCCGAGGGCTGGATGCCCGACAAAATTCTCATTCCGAACTCCTTGCCGGCGAAGAGCCCCCGCCGGTCTTCAGGCTTTATGAAAACCGCTTAATCATAATCGAAGCACCCCCCGGGAGAAAGGAAAAAATGGATGTCCTGCGGCGTCTGCCCCGGGCGGCGCGGCGGACGGAAGCCAGGGCGACGCTGAGCATGGAACGGGTGGAGCGGGTCTGTCCGTATTACAACAGTGAAGGCATCCAGGAAGAACTCGCTGCGGAAGGGTTGCTGCAGCAGACCCGGCTCGGGTCGGCGACCTTGCGGGCGATTCGCACACGGCCGCTCGTCGATGCCACCTTGGCCAAGTTGCGGTCGGAACCGTCGCGATGGTTGCCGAAGGCGTTTCTGGAATTGGTCGCCGATTTGGAGAAATACCGGTAAGCTTTTCGGGCACGCCGGAATCGTCGGGCAACCGCAGGTTTGTCTTTTTATAAGAGGATTGCGTCGTTTCAAATATTTAGGTTTGACATTATTTCTGGGGGGGGTATGAAGATTTTGTATTTAATTTAAACGAACAGATTCTGTGGGCTTGTCGTTTTACGTTAAATAAAGGAGGGAATGAGTATGGATGCAAAGCGCGACGTAAGTAAAACGCGATGGGCCATCGCATGGCATCAATTCGTCTTGATTGCGGCCGTGTTTGGCGTCGTTGGAGGAGCATCCGTATCTTGGGGGCAGGAAAACTTCACGGGTTGGCGAAAAATTATGCCCATTACCTTCAATGGGTACGAGGGCGAAGAAACCCTGACCAATTTCCCTGCCCTGGTCGTGTTCAGCAACACGCCGGCCGGCATGGGTTTCGATTATGCCGATTTTCAATCGCCGCCCTATGGCGATCTGCGGTTTGCCGCGGCCGACAAGACGACTCCACTCGATTTCGAGGTGGAATCGTGGGACACAAACGGCCTTTCGTATGTGTGGGTTCGGGTGCCTGAACTCACCGCGG
The DNA here is from genome assembly GCA_964609905.1 of uncultured Verrucomicrobiota bacterium. Classification (GTDB taxonomy): domain Bacteria; phylum Verrucomicrobiota; class Kiritimatiellia; order CAIKKV01; family CAIKKV01; genus CAZSUH01. The sequence goes on along the minus strand of CAZSUH010000066.1, from coordinate 1,159 downwards.
ACACGACCATCCATGCTTTGTGGGGGATGTCGGGAGTGGAGCCGCCCGCCTGTGCGACGAACGGAGCGGTGTGGAGCGTCTTGTACAAAGGCGTCTGGCACCTGGGAGACCAGGCGGTCGCGGCAACGAACGTCTTTTGCGATGCGACGGCCAACGCCAGTCACGGGACCGGCGTGGTGTCGGCCGCCGGTCTCGATGGCATGGCGGGGAACGGGCAGGCGTTTGACGGCGTCGACGACCTGATCGTCACGCCCGTCTTCACCTCCACCGTCCAGAACGCGTTCACCTGGACGTTCTGGTTGAAGCCCACGGCCAGCCACGGCATCGATGCGGAGAACAACAACAGCACACTTGGAATAGCCGGCCAGAAATATGCCTTGGGAGCGGCCAACTACGGAACTGCCGCCGGGATGGGCGTGTCGGCGGGAAACAACGGCATCAGCGTGTACGAACACGCAAATGCATACATGCCGGCGGTGGCGGTGTGGCAGGGGAGCGTGACGAACTGGCGCCATGCGGCGGTGGTCTATACGGCGCGCAAGCCGGTCATCTATGTGGATGGCGTGGCGGTTCGAACGGGGGTGACGAGCGCCAAGACGCCCGTTCATCCGTCCCATCAGATCGGCGGCGGAAGTTACGGGAATTTCAGCGGATCGCTTGACGAATTGCGGTTGGCCGATGTTCCTCTATCGACCGACCGAATCCGGGCGGAATACCTGAATGTGGCGTCAAACCAGTCGTTCGCCGCGTACGGCGTGCCGGAATCGCTTGGCGGACCGGCGATTATCAACTCCAACGCGGTGGTAGGCGCGTCGGATGTGACGCTGAACGGGTGGCTGACGCAGACGGGACTGGACGCCAACGTGTCGGCCTATGTCTTCTGGGGAACGAACGACGCGGGAATGTCACGGGACGCCTGGGCCAACACAAACCTCTTCCCCATCCCCGCTTCGATCGGCTTGCTGAGCACAAACGTGATTCCCACGACCGCCGGAACGCTCCACTTCTATCGCTTTTATGCCACGAACGCATTCGGCGAGTGCTGGGCCAATCCGGCCGGTTCCTTCCGGTGGCTGGGGCCGCCAACGGTCAACCTGGCGGGAGGCGCGACCAATGTGACCTCGCTGGCCGCGACTCTGCGGGGCGAGATTACAAGCGG
>CAZSUH010000065.1:0-17023 GCA_964609905.1 uncultured Verrucomicrobiota bacterium | reverse complement strand
TGCGGGATTCTTGTGCAATCCCGCCGGATTGAGATATTGTACGTTTCCCTGCATCCTCATTTGCTCCTCCTTTGGTGTGAGAGACTGACAGCCAAAGATTAATACTGCGGATACGATCACTACCAATCGATACATTGTCATTCTTCTACTCCGAACGTAAGCGCTCAGCAACGGGCGCGAGCCTGCTTCAGGCGAGTGCCTGTTTGCTGCAGCGCATTGTTAGGTGCCGATATTTTATGAACTCCGTACCAGCCATGTCGATCTTCATTTTCCGAAAGCCGAAAACCCAATGCGAATGCTCCGCTCATGCCTATCATTCCGCTCCTCGACACCGCCATCGAGCGGATGGAAAACAACCTGGCCAAGTCCAGGGGGTGAGCGGTTCAGCGTGACGGAAAACTACCGACCTGGAACGTTTTTTGACACATCCACTTGCCATCGAGCTACTTACGTCATTTCTAGCCGGCTAGAACTGGTTATTCGACATGAATGGCAACCGCGTCGCTCAGGCCGCGGGCATCCGCGCAACTCACGGTCACCGGGCCCGCCGGCGGCCAGGGCAGCGCCAAATCGGCATGCGCCGGAGCCGCCTTGTAAAACACGCCGTTCACAAACCAGTAAATCTCGCCCGCTCCGCTATCCGCCGTTGCGCCCAACAACAACCCGCCACCCGAGCCGCCCGGTCCCATCTCGATCCGCCGGTACGTCTTGCCCGCCACCGGTTGACGGATCTTCAGCGTTCCGCCCGCTGTCACGCCCTCCGGCCGGTTTCCTTCCCCCACCCGCCGGCTCTTCCAATCCTGCACCTCCGCCGGCCACTCCTCCACCACCCGCCACTCCACGCCCGCCAGCCCGGCGCTTTCCAAAGGCACCCGTTGACCCGTCTCCCTGAAAAACGGAACGTTTTGATGCACCCCGCACGGCGCCGGATCGGAGACGCCCGCAATCGCCTGGGCGTTCACCGTCAGCGGACAGTGCCGGTTCGGCACACTTCCGCTGACCGCGCACACGGCCCGTTGCACAATCCCCGACGGTGCGGCCGACCAGGCGCCGTGCCCGTCCCGCGTCAGCCGCCGAAACAGGTCCGCCGCCACAGGGACCGCCGCATCCTGGCCCGTCAGTCCCCGTGCCCCCCGGCCATCAGCATTGCCGATCCAGACGCCCACCACATAGTCCTGATTCCAAGCCACGCACCAGGCGTCCCGGAACCCCGACGACGTGCCCGTCTTCCACGCCACCCGTGGCAGCTTCACCTCCCCGCAGTTACCGAAGAAGGCCATCTGGCGGCTGTCGTGCGCCAGAATATCCGCGACCAACCAGCAGGCTTCCGGCGAGGCCATGCGCCGTTCCTCGCCCATCGGTTCCCCCTCCATCAACCGGTACGGCCGCCACAGCCCCAGCCGCGCCAGGGCGGCATACGCGTTGACCAGATCGAGCAGCCGGACCCGGCAATCGCCGATCATCAGGCCCAGCCCGGGCGGATCCCGCCCCTCCTCCCGGATCGTCACGCCCGCCCGTTCGAGCAGGCCGATCGTTTCCGCAAGCCCCGTCTTCCGGCACAACCACAACGCGGGCACGTTCAGGGATTGATCCAGCGCCTGGCGGCAACTCACCGTGCCGCGCCAGGTGTTGTCAAAATTCACCGGCCGATAGCCGCCCGGAAATGACAGGGGCACATCCGGCAGAGCCATGGCGGGCGTCGCCACGCCGCGGTCGAAGGCCAACAGGTAGAGAAACGGCTTAAGCGCGGAACCGGGCGACCGCAAGGCCGTGGCGCCGTTGACCTGTCCGGCGTTCCGGTCATCCCAATAATCCGGCGAGCCGACCATGGCCCGCACGGCGCCCGTAGCTGTTTCCAGGATCACCACCGCGCCGCCCCGCACATGCCGCTCCCGCCAGCGAGCCGCATGCGCGCGCAGGCAGGTTTCCGCCAACTCCTGAAGCCGCCCATCCAGCGTGGACCTCCATTCCCCGCCGCCGGTCAGGCGGGAGCGCAGGCAATCGCAAAAATGGGGCGCTTGGAAGGCCCGGCCCGTCACGCGGCAGAGCACGGGCTCCGCCAGCGCCGCATCCCGTTCCGCCGGCGTGATAAACCCGCAGGCCCGCATCCGGCGGAGCACGGCATCGCGGCGCTGCCGCGCCCGGTCCGGATGCCGGTCCGGCCGCAGCCGGGAGGGCGCGTTCGGCAGCCCGGCCAGCAGCGCCGCTTCCGCCAGGGAAAGGTCGGCGGGCTCCCGGTCGAAGTAGGTCAGACTGGCGGCGCGCACCCCCTCCAGGTTGCCCCCGAACGGGGCATGATCCAGATACAGCGCCAGGATATCATCCTTCCCGAACCGGCGCTCCAGTTGCAGGGCGCGGAATGCCTCGCGGCACTTGGTCCGCACGTTCCTCTCCGGCGATGGCTCCTTGAGCCGCACCAGTTGCGTGCTGAGGGTGGATGCGCCGGAATGAATCCGCCCGCGCCGCACATTCTGCCCCAGCGCACGGAGAATGGCCCAGCCATCGACTCCCGGATGCCGGTAAAACCGCTTGTCCTCGGCGGCGATGACCGCCTGGCCCAGCAACCGGCACCCGCCCCGCACGTCGGATCCAGGGAAGGCGATGCGGTCATCCTCCGCCCGGACCACCTGGAGCAGGAAACCATCCCGGTCGGTGATCCGGAGCGCGGGCGGCCGGCTGCGGTAGCGCGTCTCGGGAAAGGGCGCCAGCCACAGCGCCAGTTGAAGGCCAGCCGCGCCGGCGGCCAGGAACAGAGCAACGCCTGCCAGCAACCGCCGGCCCCATCGGGCCGCACGGCGGGAACGGATGCGGGGTTCGCGGGTGGCGGTCACGGATCGATCCGGATTTTTCCCCCGCCGTTCAGGCTGCGGATGCCGGGCTCATACATCCCGCATACCGTGGCGGGCGGCCAGACATACTCGCCGGGGGTCACTGCCCGCACCAGGTACACCAGCGTCCCGCCATTGTTCACCACGCCCGTGAAGGCGATCAGCCGGTCATCCCGCAGCGTCTGATAGCGGATCGGCAACCGTTCGCTGTCCGCCGGGAGAAAGGCGGCGTAGGAGCGGTTCAAGGCCGGATTTTCGATTTCCAGGCCACCGGGCAGCAATTCCTCGATCACCAGGTTGTCCGCGGAACCCGACAGGCCGTCAACCGTCAGCTTCACGATCGCCAGGTCGCCCTGGTGGAGCGCATTCGTTTCGATCAGGCTTCCGTTCACGTCCATCACGGTCCGGCGTATCCGGATGCCGGAATCTTCATCCTGCACCGCCGAGCCCATCGGCACGCCGGATGCCGTCCAGGCATAATAGAGTACGGCGTCGCCGGAGTTGCGCAGGGTCAAATTGTGCAGGCTCCGGGCGTCCGTGAACTCGACCATGCCCGATTCATCCAGTTCCCAGGTTTCCTGGTTTTCCGCGGTCAGTTGTGCGCGGCAGATGGCAGTGCCCGGTTTGCGGTGGCGCGCGTACCGGGCCAGGGCCAGCAGGGCGTGCGCATTCTCCTGCGTGGTTTCCCACTGCCCGCGTTTCCGGGCCTGGATCAGCCGGCTCACCAGGAGGGGCACGTGGGGCGAGTCGGGCTCCAATTGCAGCCACGCGTCCAGCAACAGGGCATCGCGCCGGACGGAGGAACGCAGGCACTGCCCGGAATCGCGAGCCAGGGGAACCGGGGTTCCCGTCGAGAGCGGCTCCAGCAGCGCGCGCGCCTCCGGCCGCCGGCCGGCCGCCACGAACGCGCTGACCAGCCGCGCGCGGGTGTCCGAATCCCAGCCGGACTCCAGCCGCGCCAGGCGCGACAGCATGGCCTGGTCGGGCCGTCCCGCCACGGCCAGTGCATGGGCGCCCGCGACGGCATAGGAGACGGCATGCACGTTCCCGGTGTGCCGGAGCCAGTCGGCCATGTTCTGCTCCAGGTAGGCGCAGGCCCGGTCAAGCAACTCCCGCGGCACGCTGTACCCCGCGGCGCGGGCTTCGGCCAGGAACAGCACGGCATAGGCGGTGCCCCATTCGTAAACCTCCAGCTCGCGCGGCCAGAGCGCAAAACCGCCCGACGGGGTCTGCATGGCGGCCACGCGGCGGATTGCCCCGCCCACGCGCGCCCCGATCTTCTGGCGATCGAGCAGGCCGCGGCCGGCGGCCGCGTTCAACTCCTCCGCCACCAGCAGCGGAAACGCACAGGACAGGGTCTGCTCGAGACAGCCGAACGGATACCGCTCCAGAAAATCCAGCGCTCCAAGCCCTTCCAGCCCCGGCAGGCCCGAGGCAATCAACCGACCTTTTCCTGTTTTGGGGACCCATGGAACCGGCATCTCGAGCCGGATGACACGGCCCGGATAGAGCGCGCCGTCGCCCGCCAGCGTCACGCGCGGCCAGGGGGGACGCACCGGCACCTCCAGCCGCTCCTCCCAGCGCTCCTCGCCCGCCTGGATGGCCAGCGCCACCTCGCCCACGCCGGCGACCGACGCGGTCAGCGGGAACGACAGCACCCGGTTTTCGCCGGGCGCCAGGGTGACGCGACTGGTTTGTCCCTGGCCTGCGTCCACAACCAGCCCGCCCTTGCACATGAGTTGGAGGGTTGCCTCCCCCTCCACCCCGCCCTCGTTAAAAACGCTGCAAAGCAGACTGAAGCGGTCGCCCGGCGCCACGGCGCGGGGCAGACTGGGTAGCGCCACCCAGTCCCACCGGACCGGGACGGCTTTCGCCGCCTGGCCGAACCCGTTCGCGCCCACGGCCACGGCGGTGACGCGCAACTCGCCGGAGAACTCCGGCAGCGGCAGGCTCACCCGGGCCCGGCCCCGATCGTCCGTCCGCACCGTGCCCGACCACAGCGCCACCGGAACGAACCGGCGCGCCCGCACCGGATTCAGGCGGCCGGCTATTTCCGCTCCCATCGCATCGCCGCCGGTATGCATCCGGACGGCGGGCGTCCCGGTCTCCGGATCGGGCAGGATCAGCGCATACACGTCATGCAGCCGGGCCGCCAGGTTCCGGGAGGCTCCAAAGAACCGGAGCGGATCGGGCGTCGCATAGGACGTGAGCCGAAGGATGCCCTCGTCCACCGCCGACACGGTCACCTCGCTCGCCGGCACGCTGTTCCCCGCCTCGTCCGTCACCTTCACCTCCACGTCCAGTGACTCCAGGGGGCGCAGGCGCTTCGGCACGGTCAGATCCACGCGATACGCCGCCTCGGGCCGGCTTACCGTCATGGAGGCGACCCCGACCGCCCGCAGCGCCGACACGACGCCGGAAGCGGAGGCCGCGTCCTGGGCCCGCACCACAATCGCCCGCGCAAACAGGTTCGGCCAATAGTCCGCCTTGACGGGGATGCGCGCCTCCACGGACGGCCCCGTCATGTGCAGCACCCGGGCCCAGCGGACCCGGTCGTTCTCCAGCGTCAACAGCGCTTGTCCCGGAAATGGAGCCATCAGTGTCACCACCGCCTCGTCCCCTGCCCGATACCGGTCGCGGTCGAAACGGATCGTCACCCGGTCCGGTTGCCGGAAGCCCCCCGCACCCCACCCCTCATCCCCGGCCACGTCAAAAACCGAGGAGGCGGCCATGGCGCCGGTCGCGTCCGACACCGCCAACTCATATTCCCCGGGCTCCGCCTGCTCCCAGACAATCTCGACCGGCCCCGCTTCCGCGGTGATGGCGCCTTCGCGCACCGGCTCCAGCGTCCGGTCCCAGCGGTAGTCATAGCGGCCGGCGGCATCCGACTCCTCGCGCCAGTTCCAGACGACCCGGGCGAGACTCCAGCGGAGCGCCGGCGCCGGCGCGGGGGTTCCGTCCGGACGCACGGCCACGGTCTGGAACCGAACCGTGTCCCCCGCCTTCCACCCGGTCTGCGAGGGCCGCAAGCCGATGTAATAGGCACAGGGATCGACGGAGAATGTGAACAGGGCCGGACACGCCCGGCCGCTATCTTCGTAAACCGTGGCGAAAACCGAGCAGGACAACGCCGCGGCCGGCCTCAAGTCCGCGGGCAGGGTCAGCTTGAAATCCGCCTTCCCGGAGGCATCCAACCGCTGTTCCCCGCACTCCAGGGTTCGCCAGACGGCGGCGCGCCGGGAATCGCCAAAGGCATAGTCCTTGTAGAGGGACGGATTGAATGCCATCGGGCCGATGCGGGCGCGCAGCGACACCCGGCGGCCGGATGCGGGACTTCCGAACAGATGGCGCGCCGCCACGCTGACCGGCACGAACTGATCCAGCGGAACCCGTGTCAGCGGGCCGTTCACCGTCACGGCCAGCGTCGGCGGCACAAACTCCTCCACCTGGAGGGAAAGCGAGCCGATCATGCGCGGCGAACCGGGCAGATAGAGTTCCACCGGATAGCGGCCGGTCATGGCCTCTTCCGGAACCGGCACGGTAAACTCCGCAGCGCCCGCCTCAGACAGGAGTCCCGTCAGCCGGGTCAGCAAAAGACCGTCCGGGCGCCGGATCCGGGCTTCCACCGGAAACGGCGCCGGGCAAACCAGCAAGGGCGCCCGCACCACCGCCCGGACATGCGCGGTTTCGCCGGGCCGGTAGAGGCCCCGGTCGGCATACAGAAACGCCTCGTATCCGCCGGTGAGAAAAGGCGGATCCGATTCGTTTTGGGGCCCCTGCACCAGCGATTCGCCCAGCTTGACCATGGCCAGTTGGCCGCCCTTGACCGCCGTCACCACACTCAGCGGCGGGAGATCGGCTTCACCGCCAATGCGGGCCAACCCCAATTCGTCCGTCGTCGCGGTGCCCAGCAACTGGTTCTTCGTGGAAAACAGCGACACCTCCACGCCGACCACCGGTTCGCCCCGCCGGATGGAGGCCGCCCAAACCAAAACCTCGCGGTCATGCTGGATCACCGAAAGGCCCAGGTCGGTGAGCACGACCAACTTGTGCGCAGCGCGATGGCGCTCGGTCGCATCCTCCGCGACCAGATAAAAAACCCCTTCCTGCACACCCGTGGTGGCGTTGCCCAGATCGACAAGCGTTTGCCCGACCCTGTTCCGGCCGGCGCCAGGCTTCAGCGCCAGATTGGTCACCACATCCCCCACCGGTTCGGCGGCATTCCAGAGCCACCCGCCCGAGGCATCCTCGTATAGCGAGGAGGTCCGGGCCAGGGAAACGAAATTGTTGGAATAGACGCGCCAGACCGCCAGGTTGACGGCGTCGACGTTGACCGACTCCAGCACCACCTGGCGGGAGCCCGCCGAGGACAGGTAGTGGCCCCGGTCGCGAAAGCGCAACCGGGCGCCCAACTCCGGCAGGGACAGCGCCACCCGAACGTCCTGGATGAGCACGGAGCCGTTCACCCCCGGCAGGCCCGCGCGAAACAGGAGATCCGCCGGGGCGCCGGCCGGCAACCCCCGGACCCAGACCGTGGAACCGGTGCCCGGGGTCACCGCCAGATTCGTGACGGGATCCGAAGCGAGGAACGCATCCCAACCCGGAGCCGGCGGCTGGGAAAAGGTTATTTTCACGGAAACCCCGTCCCGGACTTCCTGCGGAAGCGTCTCCGTCACGGTCATGGGCGTTACCACGTCGCAGACCGTTTCCCACAACAGACGACGGGGCCTGTCCGGTCCGGCCTCGCTTTCGAAACGGACGGAGACCGTGTTGTCGTCCAGCCGGCCGGTGCGCACCACATAATCCCGGTTGGAGACGGCGGCCGTCACGGCATACGGCACGTCGCCGGTCGGGACGCTCAGCGACAGGGCGCGGAGGAACACGGCCTCGTCAAGGGGTTGGGTCAGCCGCACCTGAAGGGTCAGCGTGCGGCCGGCGATATCCTCCCCGATCCGGGAAAACGACTGGACCGTGGGGGGATATCCCTGGAAGCGGAAATGGCGGGGTTCCCACCGTCGGCCCGCCAGCGACGGCGGCAGGCCGATCCGGACCTGGACATCCTGCCCCTCGGGCCAAACCTGATCGGGCGTAAAGGTCAGCACATTGGGGTGCAGCCACCGGGCCGAGCCGGCGACCGGCGGAAGCAGTTCCACGGTTCCCGTCGCCGCCAGGCCCGGATTCGTCGTCATGGCGTCGGAAAACGTCCACACCAGGGATTCGCGATCCCGCAAAAACGACCCATCGGCCGGACTCTGGTCCAGCAGCAGGACATGGTTTCCCTGGACCGCGGCGCGGTCCAGGTCCTGGAATTTGTCCCATAAGGCGGCGCTTCCGGAAATCAGCGCGACCGCCAGTAACGCGATCCCAATCCGTGCCCAAACGTGTGCGCGAGTCATGGCGCCGCCTCCGTTCCGGGTTTGTCCCCGCCGGCTTCCGCCGGGGCAGGCGCCGTTTCGCCTCCCTTCAGCTCGGGCAGGGCGTCCATCCGGCCCAGGAGTTTGGACAGCCGGTCGCCGGAGGGCCGGATGCGCCGGTCATAGCTGCCCGCCGCATCGCGGTAGGCGGCGCAGGCCTTGTCGAGGGAGGCGCCGATACGGGAGACATGCTCCGTGAACTTCTCGACGCGGCCGAACAGGTCGGCGGCTTCCCGGGCGATCGCCCGGGCGTTTTCAGTCTGGGCAAATTGTTGCCAACTCAGGGACACCGCGCGGAGCAGGGCGATCAGGGAAGCGGGGGTGGCCAGCATGATCCGCTGTTCGGCGGCCCACACGATCAGATCCGGATCCCCCTCCAGCGCGGCGCTGAACAGGGATTCGGCGGGCAGAAACAGCACGACGTAATCCAGCGCGCCGGGAAAGCGGACCGGATAATTCCTGCTCGCGAGCTGGCGGATCGTGGTCCGCAGTTTTTTCGCGTGCTCGGCCAGGGCGGCGGCCCGATTCTGGGGATCGGTCAGCCCCTGCACATCCGCGGCATTGAAGTCCGGCACCTTGGCGTCCACGATGATCATCCGATCGCCGGGGAGGCGGACGATCAGGTCGGGCCGCGTCTCCTCAGCGCTGGCCTGTTCGGTGAAATCGCAATGCGCGCTCATGCCGGCGGATTCGGCCACGCGCCGGAGGGTTTCCTCGCCCCATTTTCCGCGCGCCTGGCTGGAGTGCAGGACCATGCGGAACTGCTGCGTTTCGGTGGCCAGCGTCTGGCTGTTGCGGGTGAGGGTTTCGAGCTGTTTGCTCACCTCTCCCAGGGTCCGGGCCTGCGCGCTTTCGCCCTGTTGCAGGCGGGCTTGGTAGGTTTTCAACTGCTCCTCCAGGGGTTTCAGCATTCCCTGGATGGCCTCGCGCCGCTTGTCGAGATCGGTGCCGGCCGCCTGCTGATGGCGGGCAAAAGCCGTTTCGGCCTGCCGGAGGAATTCGTCCCGGCTTTCCTTGAGCACATCGGCGCTGAGCGCCTTAAACCGGTTCCCCATCTCCGCGAGCGCCTGCGCATGAAGCGCTTTTTCGGCCTCCAACCGGGCCGCGGCCTCCGCGGTCTTGCCGGCCATTTCGGCCCGCCCGATGCGGCCCCGCACACTCCAGCCCGCCCAGGCGCCCAGGGCCGCGCCTGCCGCAAAAATCAACGCCGTTCCGATGGGGTCCATGAGGCTCCCTTTCCTTTGGAGGGGTATTCTACCACCCGGCCGGGGGACATCAAGAGCGGGTTGACGAAAGTTCGGCGCGGGCCCGCGCCGTCAGTGACGGGTTTGCCGTTTCCGATCGATGTCCTTCAGATCGAAGCGCACGCCGACCACCGATTGTTTCGACGGCCCCGCGTCGTACTTGATATAGGTGGTGGCCAGGATCGTGCCATCCGGCAGGCATTCGACCCCCGGATACCCGCAATCGCAGCCGGCGTGGCTGTGCAGAAGCTTGACCCGGTACTGGCCGGGACGCCCGTTCCGGATGTCCGCGTAGGCGCCCACCCACGCGACGAAATGGCCGCGGGTCGGGCTGTCGATGGCCTGGTCGCGGAAGGCGATGACCAGGCGGCCGTCGGGCGCGTAGACGCCCATGTGCCGGTCGCCGGTCAGGCCCCAGCAGGTGTCCCGCGGCTCGCTCCACGTCCGGCCCTCGTCCCGGCAGAACATCTGCAGGCTGGCCCCGGCGTGGGTGTTCTCGCGCATGAGGCAGGCCAGTTCGTTCCCATCAGGGGAACGAAAGGCGTACGGCTCGCAGGGGTTCTTGCCGGGCACCGCCGCCACCACGCGCGGCGCGGACCAGGTCATGCCGCCGTCCGCCGTCTCCGTCTGGACCACGTTCAGCGGAACCGTGCGATCAGACTCGCCGGCGACGGCGTCCTGGCGCCGGTGGTACAGGCCGAGGTAGCGGCCGTCGCAGAGCCGGACCACGCTGCTGAAAGCCATGACATTCGGCAAGCCGAGGGGCGGCATCTCGCGCCACGTCGCGCCGTCGTCCTCGCTGACGATCCGCGGCATGTCCGGCTGGGCCGAAAAGACCCACAGCCGCGCGCGGCCGTCGGGCGCCACCATCCGGTAGATGCTGGGGCAGTTGCGGTGCGTCCGGAACCCCGGCGGCAACCGGTCGTCGATCCGGGTCCAGGTGCGCCCGGCATCGTCGCTGCGCGCCATGGGTCCGCAGGGCCCGCCGTGATCGTAGGTCCAGACGCAGAACAGCGTCCGGCCGTCCGGCATCAGGAGCGTGGTGGGGTGGCCCTGGTAGATCGACTCGGTGCCACGCGCGATGAACACGTGCCGGTCGGTTTCCATGGCGATATCGATAAGCGGGAGGTTTTCGGTCATGGTTTTATTCCTATCCTTGATTCAGACCGGACAGCGGTACAGGCCCATCGGCCTCCCACGCCGCCCGGACCCGTTCGACAACCGCCTCCGGCGGTAGATCCGTTTCCCCATCGACCCACCGAACGGCCACCTGATGGCGGAACCAGGTCATTTGCCGCCGGGCCAACTGCCACGTGCGCTTCACGGTCACGGACTGAGCCTCCGCGACCGCACATCGGCCCGCCAGGCAGGCCAGCGCTTCGGCGTATCCGATCGCGCCTTGGGCCGTGGGCGCCTCGGCAAAGCCCTTGCCGGCCAAGGTCTTCACCTCGTCCAGCAGACCGGCGCGATACATGGCCTCCACCCGCGCCTCGATCCGGGCGCGCAGGATCGGCGCGGGCAGCCGCAACCCCGTCACCGGCGTCCGCGCTTCCCCCCCGCTCCAGCTCCGCCGGACCGTCGTGATTCCGGCCGGGCCGAGTTCCAGCGCTCGGATCAGGCGGCGCGGATTGAGCCGGTCGGAATCGTTCAGCGAGGCGTACAGGGCGGGGAATTGCCGCTCGAGTTCGCGGCGCAACGGCTCGACCCCCTGTTGGCACACCACGGCCTCCCACCGGGCGCGTAGCGCGGCATCGGCGGGCGGGCCTTCGTCGAGCCCCTCGATCAGGGTTTTCACGTAGAGGCCGGTTCCGCCGGTCACGACCAGCCCTTTCCCCCGGGCGGCGTTGGAGGAGGCGGCGCGCGCGGCTTCGCTCCGGTACTGCGCCAGGGAAAACGGCTGCCCGGCCTCCACGAGATCCAGCCCCCAATAGCGGATTTCCCGCACCAGGCCGGGTCCGGGTTTGGCGGTGCCGATATCCATGCCGCGATAGACCAGCATCGCATCGGCGGACAGAATCTCGCACCCCAGTTCCCGCGCCAACCGGTGAGCCGCCTCCGTTTTTCCGGAGGCCGTGGGTCCCACCAGGAAATAGGCATGACCGGGGGGTGGAACGGCAAGAGGCATGTTCAGGCGCTTTCCGAGCGGAAACTGATGAACAGATAGAGGAACACACCCGAGCAGATCGCGGCATCCGCGATGTTGAAAGAGGGAAAGTGCCAGGCGCCCCGGTAGAAGTGGAGAAAATCCACCACATAGCCCAGCCGCACCCGGTCGAACAAGTTGCCCAGGATGCCGCCCGCCATCAGGCCCAGCGCGGTTCGCTGGACGCGGGAGGAACCGAGGAAATGGCGCCGGAAAACCGTCAGGGCCACCAGCACCACCAGGGAAAAAAGGGCCAAGGCGACATTCGCGCCGTCGAAAAGCCCCCACGCGGCGCCGGTGTTGCGGACGTAGGTGAGCGAGAAAAAGCCGGGAATCACGGTGCGGGATTCCCCCGCATAAAAGTCAAAGCGGACCAGGTATTTCACCGCCTGATCCGCCAGCGCAATCAGAATGCCGAGCACCAACACCAGCATGGGCACCACCGGGCGACGCTGCGATTTATTCCGGCTCCTCGGCTTCCACGGCGCCGGGCTCGTGGTCCGGGGCCTGGACGATAGGATTTCCGAACGGCCGGTACCGGGTGCGGCCCCGTTCCATGTCCTGCTGAACGGCCACGCAAAAACGGGCATAGGGCAGCGCTTTCAGCCGTTCCTTTTCGATCGCCTTTCCGCTGATTTCGCAGATGCCGTAACGGCCTTCCAGAATCCGGCGCAGGGCTTCGTCGATTTCGAAAAGGGCGTCCTGGACGGAACCCGCCACGTTCAGGGCGAATTCGCGATCGAAATCGTCGGTGCGATCCTCGGAGGGCGTTTCATCCGCCACCGTGAGCGATTCGTTGGCCAGCGACGAAATCTGACCGGTCAACCGCGCGCGCAGATCCAGCAGCAGTTTTTTGAACCGCTCGAGCTCGTTCGCCCCGTAGGGCGATTTCGCCTGCGGCTTGGCCTGGGGGGCCGGCGCCGCGGGCTTGACCCGTTTCACGGTTTTCAAGGCGGGCTTGGCCGCAGGTTTGGCCGCCGCGAACTTGGGAGCCGCGTGCTTGGGAGCCGCGGATTTCGCTTTGACGGCAGGCTTCTTCTGTGGGGGCGCGGGCTTGCGCGCAACCGCCTTTTTTTTCTGGGGCATATCGCATCTTCCTCTTAGCTGCTATCCTATTTGGAATCCGGAATGTTACGCTTGTTGCCACCCGATTGTCAATGAAAAAACCCCGTTCCAAACCCCGCTCCTTATGGGGCATCCATCGTGCGCACCCACTGCTTGATTTCCGGCGGCAGGGGCCGGACGGCCGCCAGTTTCGCGGGAGTCTCCACCCCGTTCCCGTCGGGAATGGCGATGGGGTCGCCAGGTTTCAAGCCCGCGAGCCGGATGCCCAGCCCGCTCTGGCAGGAAATGATGCGGAGCGATTCGTCCTGATCCCACTCCCCCAGCACGTTATACAGGATCCGGGCGCCGTCGGGGAATTCGATTTCCACCTGGACGCCCATGCCCGCGACATCCATCGGGAAACGCTCGAAATCCGTGCCCTTGACGGTCTGCAGATCGCGCTGCATCTCCTCCTTGCGGCGCATCAGGATGGCCTGGGCCTCCTTGGCGGTCTTGTATTCGTGGTTCTCGCGGAGATCGCCATAGCTCCGGGCGACCTCGATGTCTCGGGCGTTGCGGGGGATCTCGACCGTCAGGAGGTGTTCCAACTGCCGTTGCCGCTGGGTATACGAACGCCAGGAGGTCAGGCCCCCATTGGGGCGGGTCTCCTCGGTCTGAAAGGCCGCCGCCAGTTCCGGGAAGACCACGATCAGCCGGCCCAATAGCGCCTGGGCATCGTAATACATGGCGGCATCGGGCTCCCGCACCAGCCGGAGAAAGTCCATGCGCCGCACCTCGTCCATCAGCCCCACGGTTTGCTGGAGCCATTCCTTGTCCGTCAGCAGCGCGCGCAAGCCGTTGGCGGCGCGCAGATCTTCGTACATAAACACGCCGCGCAGCATCTCGATCGCGCGGAACGGGAGTTCCGCCAAGGGGGCCATGTCCCACTCGCGGACGCGCTCCAGGTTCTTGGCCATCCAGAAGAGAAAACGGATGTTTTCATGCCGCCCGAACGCCACCTGGCAGAGCGACTCCCGCAACGCCTCCGCATGGGCACTGGCGCGCAACAGGTCGATCGCCTCGGCCATGGGCGAGAGATGGAGCAGCGGGATTAGCGCCACAATGGCGGGGACACCTTCCTGAAGATCCGCCGTGACCAGCCGGATAAAGGGCTGAACCAAGCGCACGGGAAGGTCGTTCAGCAGGCCCTTGAGCGACTCCTTCGCCAGCCAGCGTTTCCGCATGCGGGCCAGTTCCGCCTCTCCGGGCATCAGCCCCATGGCCTTCCCCGCCAGGACGGCGCGAACGACCAGTTCTTCCTTGGATCCCTCCGCGCCGTTCAGCACGGCGGCCATCTTGTCCCGGAGCAGCCCGTCGAAGACGGGATCGTCCGCGGGACGGCCGCGATCCTGCGCCAGTTCCTCGAACAGGGCCGTCAAGGCCTCGAGCCGGCGTTCGTCCCGGAACCGGCCGGCCCAGCGTTGGGCCGGCGTCGCGTTCCGGTCAATCAGGCGGAGGGGTTCCAGCTTCTTTCCCGGGATTTCGCAGTCGCCTTCGGCCAGGAGCGCTTTGCGGGCCGACTCCCAGAACGCCTTCCAGGCGGAGGCGGGCAGCACGGCGGGACAGAGCGTTTCCTGGAGCCGGGCCACCGGCATGGCGCCGAAACTGCGCAGCGCGATCCGGACCACGTCGGCGGGCTTATCCCGGACAAGGGTCTGCAACCCGGCGGGATCGCGGTGCTGGATGGCCAGCAGGTGATCCTCGCCCGGCAACTCGAGGGAGTCGGCCACAAAGGCATACGAGAGTTCGTGGTTGGGATGCCCGGCGAAATCCACCACCACTTTCGAATAAAAGTCGTCCAGCCGCTTGACGGTTCCCGGGCCCCAGGACTTGTGGACGCAAAAGGCGCCGGGCTTCAGGTTCATCAGCAGGCGCAGGCGGCGGAAACAGGCGGCCGGCGGACCGGGATCGCGGAAGCCGGCGCCGGGGATGAAGTTCCGGCCCGCCGCCTCGCGGGAAAACAGGTCGGCCAGCCATTTTTCGCAGGCGGCGCGGACCTCGCCATCGGGCTTTCCCTCCAGCCAGGAACCGCGCAATTCGGCCAGCGCCACGCCGGCCGGCATGTCGTGATCCTTTTTCAGCCGTTCGTGCAGGAATTCCGCCCACGATTCGGCCGTGGAACGGCGCTCCGGATCATCGCCCACGGCCTTCAAAACGGTCAACATGTCGGCGGCATGGAGGGGCGTTTCTTCCACACGCGCGAGGAACCATTCCTCGATTTCAGGCAACGGTTTTGTCAAGATCGCTGGGTCCATGAGCGCTGCTCCCGCGGGAAGCGAAGACCTCCCGGTCTGTTTATGGCTTTATCAATGGCCTACAAGCATATAGGATAGCCGCCGTCAGATCAAGAAGGAGCCGCGAAAAAATGGGGCTGCGCAAAATGCCGTTCACCGTCTCCCCGGCGGAACAGGGCCAGGATTTGCTCGCGTTCCTGTCCGCGAAGCTCTCCCTCTCGCGCCGCAAGGCCAAGGAACTGCTGGACCGTCGGCACGTGTTTGTCAACGACCGGCGCGTCTGGATGGCGCGTCACGCGCTCCGGGCGCAGGATGAGGTGGCCGTGTTTCTGGCCGGCGAGACCGCCGCGCCTCCCCCGCCCCCGCGCATTCTGCGGGACGACGGACGCTACCTCGTGGCCGATAAGCCGCCCGGCCTGCTCTCCAACGGGCCCGACAGCGCGGAAAGCCTGCTGCGCGGGCTCACGTGCAACGCCAGCCTGCGAGCCGTGCACCGGCTGGACCGGGACACCTCGGGCTGCCTGCTGTTCGCGGCGGACGACGCCCGCTTCAACCGGATGGTCGAGCAGTTCAGGGCCGAACGGATCGGCAAACTCTATCACGCGCTGGTGACCGGCCGGCTCGCCGGAGACACCGCGATCGAGAAACCGCTCGAAGGGCGGAAGGCCGTGACCCGCCTTCACGTGTTGGATTCAAACCGCCTGGCCAGCCATGTGCAGGTCAAGATCGAAACCGGCCGCACCCATCAGATTCGCAAACATCTGGCCATGATCCGCCACCCGGTTCTGGGCGATTCGGAATACGGCAACGCCGGGCCGCAGGAGAAGCTCTTTCAGTCCATTCCACGGCAAATGCTGCACGCGTCCTTGCTGGAATATCCGGATCCCGAGACGGGCGAAACGGTCCGGGTGGAATCGGCCCTTCCCGGAGATTTCCGGGCGGTCCTGAAAAAAACGGGACTCACCTGATGGCGCGTCCGCCCGGTCAGGTGCGGTAGCGGTAGGTGATGCGGCCCTTGGTCAGGTCGTACGGCGAGATTTCCACGCTGACCTTGTCGCCGGTGGTGATTTTAATGAAATTCTTGCGCATCTTGCCGGAGATGTGCGCAAGAATTTCATGCCCGCCATTGTCAAGCCGCACGGTATACATGGTCGCGGGCAACACCTTGACCACGACCCCATCCACCTTGATCTGCTCTTCCTTTTCCGCCATACCTTATTCCTGATCTTTTTTTACTTCTTCTTGCTAAAATCCGGCGTCTTGTAGTTGTACCAGGCCAGCACGATGGGCGTCGCGATATAGACGGTCGAGTAGCAGCCCACGAGGACGCCGATCAGCATGGTCAACGCGAAGTCGTTGATCGCGCCGCCGCCGAAGATGACGAGCGACAGGACCGCGAGCAGGGTGGTCAGGGAGGTGAGAAGCGTCCGGCTCAGGGTCTGGTTGATGCTCAGGTTGCACAACTCGAGGAACGTTTTGCCGCGGACCAGTTTGATGTCTTCGCGGATGCGGTCGAAGATCACGATCGTGTCGTTCACCGAATACCCGATGATCGTCATGATCGCGGCCACAACGGTCAGGTTGATCTGCTTGCCGAACAGGTAGACGACGCCGATGGTGAAGAGCGCGTCGTGCAGCAGGGCCAGCGTGGCGCCGAGGGCGAAGCCGAACTCGAACCGCGCGGAGATATAGATGATCATGATCAGCAGGGAGAGCAGCATGGCCTTGACCGCTTTTCCCTTCAGCTCATTCCCGACCTGGGGCCCCACGAAGTCCGCCTGCGTCACGGCGAAGCCGGCCTGCGGGAAAGTCTCCTGGAGCGCCCGGCTGATTTTTTCATCCGCGCTGAGCTTGTCCTCTTTCGAAACGCTGGCCTTGACGAGCAGCACCTCGCGGGACGTTGCGTCCGCCTCCGACTGGTACTGGATGAAGGCCTGCGAGACGCCCGCCTGCTCCAGGGTGGCGCGCACCTGCTCGATCGGCACTTGCTGCTGGAACGAGAGCGTCACCGAGGAACCGCCCGTGAAATCCATGGCAAAGACGCGGGTGGGATCCT
>CAZSUH010000064.1:0-17341 GCA_964609905.1 uncultured Verrucomicrobiota bacterium | reverse complement strand
TCGGGCGGTTCCATTTGGATGACGGCCGGAAATCTGACTGGGACCGGCGTTCTGAGCGTCTGCGGCGGTTCCTGTGACGTGGGCGGCGGGGGCGGGCGTCTGGCGGTTTACCTGACCGATGAAGCCGGCGATTTTTCGGATTGGTCGGGGTCCCTTCGCGCCTATGGCGGCACGTCCCGATCATCCGGCGGAGCCCCGGCATCGGCCGGCACGATCTACCAGGAAACCATGGCGCATCAGCCGGGGAAGGGCATTTTGGTTGTGGATAACGGCGGGCGTGTTTCAGCCGCGGCGCTCGGTGTGGTGACCTGGCTTTCCGGTTCGGGACCGGTCAATGCCTGCTTCAGTTCCCTGATCCTGACCAATGGCGGCATGCTCGGCGTTTTTGCCGACGATACACTGGATGTGCGGGCGGTTTCCGGGGCCACCGTGCTGGCACCGGACAACCGGGATGCCGTTCCGTCGGGGATCCAGTTGTTCGAAGGGGCGCGGTACCTGGTGGATGATGTCTACGTGATCAGCAATTATACCGTGGGAATCGTCGGACCGGATGTCGCATTCCCGCCTTGTTCCCTGGTGGTGACGGGAAGCGGGCGGTGGCTGGTGTCGGCGCCGTTTGTTTTGACCGGGCAGGTGACGATCGCCGACGGAGGCATTCTGTCCCATGCGCCAAACGGCGCTTCGGATGTTTTCAAAATCCACCTGACCCTGGATGGAGACATGACGATTGTCGAAAACGGAAAAGTGGATCTGGTTGGCAAAGGCTATTCCGCCGGCGCGGGCCCCGGTGGCGGCCAAAAAGCCAGCCATGGCGGGCGCGGCGGCTATGCGAGCAGGCCCTGTTATGGATCCCTGACGAAGCCGGTCTCCCTCGGCAGCAGCGCCGGGGGCACACGTCTTGGCGGGGGCGCGGCGTACCTGAATGTGTCGGGCCGACTGACCGTGGACGGCAGCATGGACGCCGACGGTGTCGGCAGCGGGTCCGACGCGGGCGCGGGGGGCTCCATCTGGGTGGAGGCGGGCGAACTGAGCGGGGCGGGTGTGATTCGGGCGCGAGGGGGCGGGTATGGGGTTGTGGGCTGGGGCGGGGGCGGCGGACGCCTTGCGTTGACGGTGACCAACAGCGGCGCCGATTTCAGCGCCTTTACGGGCACCGTGGACGCCTCCGGCAGCGGCCCGGATGGCGGGCCTGGGTCGATTTACTGGAGAACGGCCGCGCAGGGCGAAGGGCAAGGGACCCTGGTGATAGCCAATACCGATCCCCGCAGCACCGGAACGGGCCGCACGGAAATCACGGCTAGCATCACCGATCTTGCGGTTGGCGCCGTGCTCATCAGTCCGAAGGTGCGACTGATGCTGTCCGAGACGCCTTGGACGCACAGTGACTCGTCCTGGTTGCCGCCGTCCGGCCTGATGCGTGTGCCGGCGGATCAGTTTTTCCTCTGGCCGGTCAGCCGGATATGGTCGAACAGCGGAACTTTTTATGCCAATACCAACACGGCCATTCTGTTTGACCCGCCCGGGACGGAGACGGTTTCGGTGATGGGGACTTCCTCTTTTTACGGCGTGATCTGCACGAACGCCGGCGCCCGTTTGGAATTTGCCACCAACTCCCTGTCCATCGTTCAGTCCGGAGGCCTGTTGTGGCTGGAAGGCGCCGTGGATGAGGAGTTGCGCCTCCGTTCGGCTGTCGACGGCGCGTATTGGCCGTTGCAATTGTTGAACTCGGTCGAACTGTCGTTGTTCGGCTTGGATGTGCAGGACTCGGATGCCTCGTCAGGCGCCACCGTTTTGACCTACGACAGCCTGGGCGAGGAAGCGAACAACCTGAACTGGACGTTTCTCAGCAGTTCGGCCCCGCCCATCACCAACCATTGGACGGGAGGCGTGAGTTCCGAATGGCTGACGCTCGGAAACTGGTCGGCCGGGGTTTTGCCGACGACGAACGACTGGATTGTCATTGACAACGACTGCGCCTTTTTCCCGGTTCTGTCACAAGACACGATGTTGCGCGATCTGACCATCCGGTCCGGCGCCCAAATGGGACTGAACGGCTATTCGCTGACGGTCCGGGAAAAACTGACCGTGGCCGGTTTGTTGAGGGCATCCGCGGAGGAAGTCGTCACGTTGCAGGGCGACGTGGATGTGACCGGCGGAACGATCGAACCGGCCCAATCGCTTTTCCGGGTGGCTTCGGATGGCGCCCAAACGATCCAATTGGCCGGTTGCGAGCTGTACCGGATCGAGGTGGCGAATACGGGCCGAACGGTGACGGTTGCCGGCGGGTTTACCGCGGACCGGTTGACCTGCGTAAACGAATCGGATGAGGAACTGGTGTTGGCGTTTGAGCCGGGGCAAACGGTCACGCTCAACGAACTTCGTCTGCGGGGCCATCCGGTGGAGAAAAGCGTGCGGATTCAGAGTGCCTCGTCCGGCTCGTGGCGGCTTGCGATTCGCCATTATGCAGATGTGCAGAATATCCGGGTCGGGGGGTGCGATGCCACCCCGGGCGAGATGGTCTATTCGGTCGCGTGCGCGGATCTGGGCGGCAACCAGAATTGGATGTTTGACGTGGGAGTCTACTGGATCGGCGCGGCTTCCGGCGACTTTCATGTGGCGGAAAACTGGAGCGATAACAAGGTGCCCGGTGAGGCGGCCCGCGTGATTCTCTCGGCGGCGGCGGTGACCGCCACGCAACCGGTTGCGGTGGCGTCACTGGTCGTGGGTGGCGGGGAGGGCGGCGCGTCCTCACTGCTCATGCGAGCCCCCCTGTCCGTGTCGGGGTCGGTGGCGGCGCGTTCAGGCGGCACGTTGATCGTGGATGCCCCGGTTGAGGTGGGGGGCCATCTCTGGGTGTTGGACGATGCGATTGTAACCCATTCGGCGAACAACACGGCGAGCGAGGTGTACAAGATGCACGTGACCGTCGCAAGCAATCTGGTCGTGGGCCCCCTGGCTGCTATTGATGTGCGGGGGAAAGGGTTTCAATGGTCCGCGAGCTTTGGTACGCATGGCGGGTTGGGCACCTATGCTAACTATCCGTCGATTCCCTGTTATGGTTCCGTGACGGCGCCCACCAACTGCGGCATGCGCGGGGGGCAGTCGACCGGTGGCGGCGTCATTCGGCTGATCGCGGGCGGCAACCTGGAGAACAGGGGCCTGATCACGGCCTCCGCCGCCACACACACCACGTATAATGGCGCGGGCGGAAGCGTTTGGATTCATGCGGGAACGCTTTCCGGAGACGGCCGTATCGAAGCGAAGGGGGCGCAGTCAGCCCAGTGGAGCGGCGCGGGCGGCCGCGTTTCGCTGATTCTGACGAAGGGCGACTTCTCCAGTTTCACAGGTCCTGTGTCGGCGGATACCCATGGGGGGGCTCTGTATCGAAGCTCGGCGGGGACGATTTACCGCCAGAGCGCCGGAGAGTCCGGCGGCCGGGGGACCGTGACGATTTGGCAGCAGAATTCGTCCTATTCCAGTTACCAGCGTGGCACGGAACTGCCGCCCACGAACGCCATTCCGGACGAATTGCGCCGCGCGGAGGTTCAGGTGACGGGCGTGGCCACCCTGATTCTGAGGGATGACTTGACGATTCGCGACCTTCAGATGCCGGTCAAGACGGCTTCCTTGTGGCTGAATGGGCACACACTGACCGTGCGGAGCCGGGAACACGCCTTGACGGGAACGGTGACGGAAGCCGGCGGTCAAATCGTGTGGATAGGTCCGGAAACCGGCGCTTTGATCATAATCCGATAGGAGCCGGTGTCCGCGCTTTAATGTTGCAGGCAGGCGCGCTTTGGTGTTTGATACCCCATTCCGAATCGGCCTGACCGGCCGATTTCCCCGAGGTGCGCATGCAGCCGTTTGAATCGATTTTAACCGACTGGCTGAAAGGCCGAATTGCGGCCGTCGTGCCGGATTCTCCCGTTCCCGTTTCGAAAATGGCGGCGGTGGTGCCGACCGCGAGCGCGGAGTTCGGGGATTACCAGTGCAACGGCGTGATGAGCGCGGCCAAGGCGATGAAAAGGAATCCGCGCGAGGTCGCCACGGCCGTGCTGGCCGCCCCCCTGCCATCCTGCGTCGAAAAGGCGGAGGTGGCCGGCCCGGGTTTCATCAACTTTTTTCTCGCCGCCGAGTCGCTGGCCTCGACGGCCGAGGAGATCGGGCGCGACGCCCATTGCGGCGTGCCGCAGATCGGCGCCGGCCGCACCGTCGTGGTGGACTACTCCAGTCCGAACGTGGCCAAGCCCATGCACATCGGGCATATCCGCTCCACGGTCATCGGCAACGCCCTGGACCGGTTGCACCGCTTCCTGGGCTACCAGGTGGTGGCGGACAACCATCTGGGCGACTGGGGCACGCAGTTCGGCATTATCATCATGGGTTTCCGGCATTTCGTGGACGAGACCGCGTTGCGCGAGTCGCCGGTCGAGGAACTGGAGCGGATTTACGTCAAGAGTTACGAGCGCGCCAAGGAAGATCCGGCCTGGATGGACGCGGCGAAGCGGGAACTGGTCAAACTCCAGGGGGGCGACCCGGAAAACACGGAGTTGTGGAAGACGTTCATCGCGTTGAGCATGGCCGAATTCGAGAAGATTTACCGGCGCCTGGGCGTGAAGTTCGACCTGGTGCGCGGCGAGAGCTATTACCGGGACCGGCTGGCCGGCCTGGTGGAGCGGCTCACGACGGCGGGGCTGGCCCGCGAGAGCGAGGGCGCGCAATGCGTCTTTCTGGAGGAGGAAAAGCTGCCGCCCTGCCTGGTGCGCAAGAGCGACGGCGGGTTCAATTATGCGACGACCGACATCGCCACCGTGCTGAGCCGGGTGGAGGAGTTCAACCCCGACCGGATCGTGTATGTCACCGACGAGCGGCAGCAGCTTCATTTCCGTCAGTTTTTTGCCGTCGCGCGCCGGCTGGGCGTCAAGACGGAACTGGTGCATGTCTGGTTTGGCCTGATGCGCCTGCCGGAGGGCACTTTTTCCACGAGGCAGGGGAACGTGATCAAGCTGGAGCGGCTGTTGGACGAAGCGGAGCAGCGGGCGTTGGCGCTGGTGCAGGCGTCCAGCCCGCAGATGGCGCCGGAGACGCAGAAAGCGGTGGCGCAAGCCGTGGGGATCGGGGCGGTGCGCTATGCGGATTTGAGCCAGAATCCGCAGACGCTGATCACCTTCACGTGGGACAAGGCGCTCGCGTTGAACGGCAACTCCGCGCCCTACCTGCAATATGCCTGCGCGCGGATCGCCAGCGTGCGGGACAAGTACCGGGAGCGGTTCCCGGCCGGCGATTACGAGTCCGTCCCGGTGAAACTCGGCGAGCCGGCGGAGCGGACGCTGGGCTTGCGGCTGGCGCGGTTTCCCGAGGCGGTGGTCCGGGCCACGGAAAGTTACAAGCCCAGTGTGCTGGCGGATTATTTGTATGATCTTTCCCAGGCCTACAGCACGTTTTACCAGAATGTTCCCTTCCTGCAGGCTCCGGAGGGGGTGCGGGAGAGCCGGATTCGGCTGTCGGCCATCACGGAACGGGTGTTGCGGCAGGGGCTGGGGCTTTTGGGAATCGAGACGCCGGATCGGATTTAAGGCCGGCGAGGCTCCCCGGCGCTTGCGGAACGGGGCTGGGTGTGGTATACAGAAACCGACCGGAGTAACGGGAGTATTGGCGAAATGATCATCCGGACACATGCCTATGCGCGGGCGGGCCTGATCGGTAATCCGTCGGACGGCTTTTTCGGCAAAACCATTTCCTTGAATGTCCGCAATTATGCCGCCCAGGTGGTGCTGTTCGAATCCCCCGAGCTCATCATCGAGGCGTGCGCGGAGGACCTGTGCCGGTTCAACTCCATTGACGAACTGGTTCGGGACGTGCGGTTGCATGGGTATTACGGGGGCATGCGGTTGGTGAAGGCCACGATCCGGCGGTTCGGGGAATACTGCCGCGTGCACGGGATCACGCTGGAGCGCCGCAATTTCACCATCCGCTACTCGACCACGATTCCGCGGCTTGTCGGCATGGCCGGCTCGAGCGCCATCGTGACGGCCACGATGCGCGCGCTGATGGGCTTTTACGGCGTGACCGTTCCGAAGCCGATTCAGCCGAACCTGGTTCTGTCGGTGGAGAAGGAGGAACTGGGGATCGAGGCGGGGCTTCAGGACCGGGTGATCCAGGTTTATGAAGGGCTGGTGTTCATGGATTTCGACCGGGCGCTGATTCAGCGCCAGGGGCACGGGCACTACGAGTCGATCGATCCGGCCCTGTTGCCGCCGCTCTACATGGCCTTTGACCGGCAGTGCGCCGAGAGTTCGGAGCGGGTTCATAATCCGCTGCGGCTCCGTTTCGAGCAGGGCGAACCGGCGGTGCTGGACGCGATGAAGCGGTTTGCCGGACTGGCGGAGCAGGCGCGCGACCTGCTTTTGGCGGGGCGGGGGAGCGAGCTCGGCCCCATGTTGAACGCCAATTTCGACCTGCGCACGACCCTCATGGCGATCGCGCCGCGCAACCGGGCCATGGTGGAAGCCGCCCGGGCCTGCGGAGCCTCGGCCAAGTTCGCCGGATCGGGCGGGGCGATCATCGGAACCTATGACGGCGAGGCCATGTTCCAGGAGCTGCGCGAGCGGCTGGCCGCGTTCGGCTGCGAGGTGTTCAAACCGGAGCTTCAATCATGAGCGCAATCACCAAGGCGGTCATTCCCGCCGCCGGCCGCGGCACCCGGTTTCTTCCCGCCACGAAGGCGCAGCCCAAGGAGATGCTGCCGATCGTCGATACGCCCGCCATCCAATACGTGGTGGAAGAG
Organism: uncultured Verrucomicrobiota bacterium; assembly: GCA_964609905.1. GTDB lineage: Bacteria > Verrucomicrobiota > Kiritimatiellia > CAIKKV01 > CAIKKV01 > CAZSUH01. Next base: position 10,554 of record CAZSUH010000064.1, on the reverse strand, counting down.
GCCGTGGCCAGCGGCATCACGGACATCCTGATCATCACGGGCAAGGACAAGCGTTCGATCGAGGACCATTTCGACCGGAGCATCGAGTTGGAGATGTGTCTCCAAAAAGGGGACAAGCACCAGATCCTGAGCGACCTGCGGCGGATCTCCGAGATGGCGAACATCCACTACGTGCGGCAGGCCGAACAGAAGGGCCTGGGCGACGCCATCCTGCACGCCCGGTGCCATGTGGACGACGAGCCCTTTGTGGTGTTGCTGGGCGATTCGGTCGTCCATTCCGACGGTCTTCCCTGCGCCCGCCAGCTCGTGGACACCTACGAAAAGGTCGGCGGGCCGGTGATCGGCCTGGAAAAGGTGCCCCGGCAGAAAGTCAGCCGCTACGGCATCATGAACGGTCGCAAAATCGCCCCGCGCACGTTCGTGTTGAACGATCTGGTCGAAAAACCGTCGGTGGAAGAGGCGCCCAGCACGTATGCGGTCGGGGGACGCTACCTGCTGACGCCGGATATTTTCAAGTTTCTGGAAGCCACCAAGCCCGGGAAAAACGGGGAAATTCAGCTCACCGATGCCCTGCGCCACCAACTGGCCGCGCGTCCCGTGTTCGGCTACCAGTATGAGGGGGTCCGTTACGACATCGGCAACCGGCTGGATTACCTGGTGACCCAGGTGGAATTCGGCCTGCGGCGGACCGATTTGCGGACGCCGTTTTTGTCCTATCTGAAACGGAAACTGCAGACCGTCGGATAGCGGCTGCACGGGAGGGAGCGCATGAACGCGGAGAAAAAGTCGGTTCGGTGGTATGAAACGGCCTACATCGTGGTCCTGCTGGGTGTGCTGGCCCTGAGCATCACCTACCTGCGTCCGCACCGGGTCGGGGTGATTGACATGGACCAGGCGTTCAAGGAACTGGGCGTGGCGGAACGGCTGGTTCAGGAGTTGAACGCGCGGGACAACGCGGCGCGAGCCCGATTCGCCGAGATCCAGAAACAGGCCGTGGCCGAGGAGAAGAAACTGCTGGCCGCGTTCAAAGACTCTGCCAACGATGACGAGAAAGCCAGGATCCAGCAGGACTTGACGGCGCTCCAGGCGCGGTTTCAGAAAAGCCGGAACGCGATCGCCGGCGACATCCAGCGTTTCCAGCGCGATGTGGTGGTGACCTTTCGCGAACGCATCCGGCCGCACGTGCAAAAGGCGGCGGGCAAGAAACGCGTGGACATCGTCATCGAACCCGGCCAGGTGTATCAGATCATGAACAACGCGGTGAATTTGTCCGCTGAAACGATTGACGCGGCGCGGGGCGATTTTCCGCCGGAACAGCCCTTGATCGACGAGGCGCTTCTGAAGTCGCGCAATCTCTGGATTGAAGACGAAAAACCCGCCGGGGAGCCGCCGGCCGCACCCTGACCATGGTGGAACGGTACAAACGGGGCAAGGGGAAGAAAGCCCTTCTGGGCAGCCACCAGAAGTGCTGGCTCTGGGGGCGCAATCTCGTGCTGGAAACCCTGGCCGCGGGCCGCTGGCCGATCCGGGATCTGTTCCTGTCGACCGCGCTTCCCGAGGACGCCCGCCAATCGGCTGCCTCGCGCGCGGCTTCCCTGCGCGCCTCCGTGACGGTGTGCGAACCGTCCGGACTGGAACGGTTGGGGCATACCGCCGAACACCAGGGCTATCTGGCCCGGATGGAAGAATTCCCCTATCTGGCGTTCGAGCAACTACCCCGGCCCGCCACCGGCGGGCCGCTCCCGTTTTACGCGATGCTGGACGGGATCCAGGATCCGTTCAACCTGGGCGCCATTCTCCGGTCGGCGGAAGTGTTCGGGGCGGATGCCGCGATTCTCGCGTCGACCGGCCAGGCGGGGGTGACGAGCATGGTGGCCCGCAGTTCGGCCGGAGCGGTGAACCGCATTCCGGTTGTCCGCGTGGAAAGCCTGGCGGCCGCGGCCGCCGCGCTGAAGGCGGACGGCGTGGCCTTGGTGGGCGCGAGCGAAAAAGCGGAGAAGGAGCTGGCCGACTGCGATTGGAGGCGGCCGGTCTGCGTGGTGGTGGGCAACGAGGGGGCGGGGATAAGCGCCGCCCTGCTGGAGCACTGCGCCGAGACGGTCCGGATTCCGCAGCATGGCCGGGTGGGCTCGCTGAACGCGGCGGTGGCGGCCGGCATTTTCTTTTATGAGGTTCGACGCCAGAGACACTAGATCGCACAACGGTACCGCGAGGCGCGTTCGGGAGAAAGGACAGGCCGGTGAAACCGAATTCATTTCAGGAACACGCGCTGATACAACCCGGGCAATTCGTGGTGGGCTGCAATTACTGGGCGTCTCACGCCGGGACCCGCATGTGGGCGGACTGGCGGCCGGACGTGGTGAAGGGGGATCTACGCCGGCTCCGGAACGGAGGGCTGGAGGTGCTGCGCGTCTTCCCGCTCTGGCCGGATTTCCAGCCGTTGACGCTGCTGCGGGCAGGCGGGGGCTGGGGTGTCGAATTCCGGCATGGCGAAACGCCCCTGTCGGACGATCCTTGCGGCCAGGCTGGAATGTCCGCCGTCATGATGGGCCGTTTTGGCGAGTTTCTGGATATGCTGTCGGCGCATCGGCTTTGCTGCGTCGCCGGCTTGCTCACGGGGTGGATGAGCGGTCGTCTGTTCGTGCCCCCGGCGTTCGAGGGGATGAACGTGCTGACCGATCCGGCGGCGCTCCGGTGGCAGGTTCGTTTTGTGCGTCATTTCGTGAAAACGTTCAAGGACCATCCCGCGCTCCTGGCCTGGGATCTGGGCAACGAATGCAGTGGCATGGGGCATGCCACGCCGGACCAGGCCTATGCCTGGACGGCGCTGATTGCCCAGACGATCCGCGCCGCGGACCCCGGCCGGCCGGTGGTCTCCGGCCTGCACGGCCTTTCCCCGTCCGCCAACTGGACGCCGTTCGACCAGGGCGAACTCACCGACGTGCTGACCACGCATCCGTATCCGGTGTTTACGCCGCACTGCGATCAGGATCCCGTGAATACGATGCGCACGATTCTGCACGGCACCGCCGAATCCCGCTTCTATGCCGATCTGGGAGGCAAGCCCTGTCTGTGCGAGGAGATTGGAACACTCGGCCCGATGATCGCCAGCGAAAAGATCGCTTCGGACTTCGTGCGCGCGGCGATGTTCTCCCTGTGGGCCCACGATTGCCACGGGTTGCTCTGGTGGTGCGCGTCGGATCAGGCGCACCTGGCGCACGCGCCCTACGACTGGTGCACCGTGGAACGGGAACTCGGGCTTCTTCGCGAAGACGGGAGCGCCAAGCCGGTGCTCAAGGAGATCCGGTCGTTCCGGCGGATGCTCGATGGGCTGCCGTTCCGGATCCTGCCGCCGCGCACCCGGGAAGCGGTCTGCGTGCTCACCGAAGGGCAGGATCAGTGGGGGGTGGCGTTCAGCGCCTTTGCGCTGGCCAAGCAGGCGGGGTTCGAGCTGGAATTCCAGTATGCCGCTCAGCCGCTCCGGGAGGCGCCGTTCTATCTGCTGCCGAGCCTCTCGGGACATCGGATGATCTCGCGCCATCGCATGCGCGACCTGCTGGCCAGGGTGGAGGCCGGGGCCGCGCTGTATGTCTCGCTCGACGACGGCTTGCCGGACGGGTTTGAGGCGTTGACGGGGCTCGAGCCGCAAACGCGGGAACGGCGTGGCGCGCCGGGGGACATCACGATCGAGGGAATCGGCGGCCGGTTGATCCTTCCGGCCCGGAGCCCCTTCAAGGTTGACTTGCGCGCCACACGGGCGACGGTGCTGGGAAGGGAAGCGGACGGCAATCCCGCCTTCACGGTGGCGCCGGTTGGGCGGGGCAAGGTGTATTTCCTTTCCGTGCCGCTGGAGAAGACGCTCACGCAAACGCCCGGCGCGTTCCACGCGGAATCGGCGCCGCCCTGCTGGCGGATCTACCGGCACATGGCGGAAGCCTTCCTGAAACGCCGGGCTTTGAGCAAGACCCATCCGATGGTCGGATTGACGGAACACCCGCTCGATGCGCAGACCCGGATTGCGATCATCCTCAACTACTCCCCGAACCGGCTGCGGGAGACACTGGTTCCGGCCCGGGGATGGCGGCTTGCCCGGGTGCTGCACGGCAGCGCCGGGATGAAGCAAGGCGCCATCGCCGTGGATTTGGGGAAGAACGATGGGTGCGTTCTGACGGTTACCCGCCGTGTCTCGCGCGCTAAGTAGCAATAGCGGTATATCGCAAACAGTTGATGAAAAATGTATTTTTGTGCTTGACTGTCAATTATTGCGTGCTAGATTGTTAAAGAGAAAGGCGCATACCGCATATAAATAACGCATGATCGCATCCTACAAGCTTGCTGATATCGCAGAGGTTAGACCCGGTTACCTCGTTCGCAAGGGAGTGAAACCCAGGGCCGATGGAACGCACCATCTGCTTCAACTCCGGGATTTCATCCGTGACCGGTCAGCCATCGATCCTACATCCTTGATTCGCTTCACACCCGATTCCCGCGCACCGCTGAAACCGCTTCAGACCGGGGAGGTGGTCTTTCTGGCGCGCGGCGCCAGAAACTTTGCCTTTGCTCCCGCCAACCTGCCTGTTCCCACGCTTGCCGCCGGCTATTTCTTTGTCATCCATCCCGATTCGCAAATTTCACCTGCTTACCTGACTTGGTTTCTTAATCAGCCGGTCGCGCTGCGCTCGCTCTCCCGATCCGCCACCAGCGGCGCGCATATGGCCGTCGTGCGCCGCCCGGACATCGAGAACCTCTTGATCCCCGTCCCGGCGTTGCGTTTCCAACGCACGATCGGCGAACTCGATAACCTGATGCACGAGGAAAAGGCGCTTCTCGAGGATTTAGCCCGTAAAAAACACGAACTCATTACGACCGCCTGCATGGTGGCCGCCCGATCCGACAAGACAATAGGAGAACGCGAATGAGCGACGATCAGGTCCGCGATGAAATTTTCAACGTGGTGTGGAAAGCCTGCGACACGTTCCGAGGTGTCATCGATCCCACCCAGTATAAAGACTACATTCTCACGATGCTGTTCCTCAAGTATCTGAGCGATATCCGCAAGTCCAAGCTTGCCGAATTCGAGAAGAAATATTCGGGCGATAAGGTCCGGATCGAGCGCGCCATGGCAAGGGAGCGCTTTTCCATTGCCGAGGATTGCACCTTCGATTTCCTCCATGCCCACCGCAACGATGCCGAGATCGGCCAGACCATCAACACCGTGTTGGAGAAGATCGAGGACGCGAACAAGGCCAAACTCCACAACGTGTTTCGCAACATCGACTTCAACAGCGAAGCCAACCTCGGTCAGGCCCGACAGCGCAACCAGCGGCTCAAGACGGTCCTGGAGGACTTTGCCAGCGATAAACTGGATCTTCGTCCCGAGCGGGTAGGGCACATGGATATCGTTGGCGACGTGTATGAGTTTCTCATCGCCCGATTCGCGGCTCAGGCCGGAAAAAAGGCTGGAGAGTTCTACACGCCAAAAGAAGTTTCCGTAACCCTGGCTAAACTCGTGAACCCCAAGCCGGGCGCCCGCATCTGCGATCCCACCTGCGGCTCCGGCTCGCTGCTTATCAAGGCCGCCGGCGAGGTCGGGTCCCGCGACTTCTCCCTATTCGGCCAGGAAATGAACGGTAGCACCTGGGCCTTGTGCAAGATGAACATGTTTCTGCACGAGGTGGATGCCGCCCGTATCGAGTGGGAGGACACTATCCGCCACCCGCTGCTGGTCGAAAACGATGCCCTCATGAAGTTCGATATCGTCATTGCGAACCCCCCGTTCAGCCTCGACAAGTGGGGGCAGGAGATTGCCGACAAGGACCGCTACCAGCGTTTCGGACGCGGCATCCCGCCCAAGAGCAAAGGCGATTGGGCCTTTATCCTCCACATGCTTGCGACGGCCGTTGAGGGCAAGGGTCGGGTGGGGGTGGTGGTCCCCCACGGCGTGCTGTTCCGTGGCGGTGCGGAAGGGGTCATTCGCAAGAGCGTTATTGAGGACAACCTCCTCGACGGCGTCGTTGGCCTGCCCGGCAATTTGTTTTACGGCGCCGGAATTCCTGCCGCCCTCCTTGTGTTCGATAAGTCCCGCAAGCACAAGGGCAAAGGCGACGTGTTCTTCATCGATGCCAGCCGCGAGTTCGAGCAGGGCACCAACCAGAACCGGCTCCGGCCGGAGGATATCGACAAGATCATCAAGACCTTCCGCGCCCGGAAGGAGATCGCCAAATACTCCCACCGGGCTCCGCATGCCGAGATCGAGGAGAACGAGTTTAACCTGAACATCCCCCGTTATGTTGACACCTTCGAGCCCGAACCGGAGATCGACGTGGCCGCCGTGCAGAAGGAGATCGAGGAAATCGAGGGGAAGTTGGCTAAAACCCGGCAAAAAATGGCGGGATATCTTAAGGAACTGGGCTTTACCAAATAAATAAACGAATGTAACATTCGAGTTGCTTTGTAACATACAAGTGTTACTATTGTATTCAAATGTTACTTAGGTGGTGTATGCATAATTGGGAGCAATATTTGTCGGAACTGATGGGCGCACGGGTGCGGGGTACTCTGGACGCACCGGCCGTTTCTCGCTTGTCCATCGGCATGGGATCGCTCTACGATGTTTACAGCGGCCAGATCCTGGACCAGGCGGCTCGCTTCATTGTGCCGAAAAGCCCGGCGGGACCGGCCTTATCGGACTTGCTTCGACATTATGCGGCCCTACGCAAGACCCTGGAGGGCGAACTTGTTTTCGTTCTGCCCTCCGCCAAACCGTATGAAGTGAAACGGCTCATCCAGGAACGTATTCCATTTGTCGTTCCCGGCCGGCAGGTGTTTCTTCCGCGCAACGTGGTGTTCATGCAGACCTCTCCGTCCGCGGGGCCTGACCTGGCGGATGCGGAGAATCCACTCTCTCCGCGCGCCCAGGCCCTCCTCCTGTTCCACCTTCAACGGAAGCCGCTGGCCGACCGCACGCAAATCGGGATCGCGACTCTCATGCACTGGACGCCCATGACGGTTTCTCGCGCCGTTCAGGAACTCCAACATAAACGCCTCTGCCATACGCTTGCCGGCGGACGGGCAAACAGGCTTTCCATAGACTGCGGCCGCGCTGCGTGGACCCACGCCGAACCCTGGCTGACGAGCCCGGTGCGGACGCGGCGTTTTGCCCGACTCCTGACGAAGAACGCGAAGCCGATGTTTTACGAGGCGGGCATGACCGCTCTGTCTCGCTATACCATGATCAACGAAGACCCCGTGCCGGTGCTCGCGATTTACGATCGCGCGTTCTTCGATCTGGAGCGAAAAGGCGAGATCAGCGTCCATCCATACAGAGACGAGGATTGTGTTCAAGTGGAGTTGTGGCGCTACGATCCCGCTCTGCTGGCCGAGAATCAGACGGTGGACCGTCTGTCGTTATACCTGTCGCTTAAAGGCAATCCGGACGAGCGGGTCGAGGACGCTCTGCACGAACTGCTGAAGGACATCCCATGGCAAGCCTGAATGTAAAGGGCCTCCAGCGGTTTGTGGACCACTTCAAGGGGTTGGAGAATTCCTATATTCTTATCGGTGGCGCGGCCTGCGACGTTTGGCTGGCCGAACGGGGCTTTCCGTTTCGCGTCACCAAAGATCTCGATGTCGTTATCGTCGTCGAGGCGCTGCTACCCGCTTTCTTCGACCGCTTCTGGTCGTTCATCCGGGCCGGCCGGTACCGGAGCCATCAACAAAGCGAAATCCGCCCGGTTTTCTATCGTTTCAAGAGCCCGGAAGATGCCCGATATCCCGCCATGATCGAGCTGTTATCCCGGAATCATCTGGAGTTACCGCCGGAAGCGCATCTCACTTCGATCCCGGCGGGGGAGGACATCTCCAGCCTTTCGGCCATTCTGCTGGAAGACGTCTACTATCACTTTGTGATCCGGACACGGATTGTCGTTGGCGGTGTCCCGATCATTCCGGCCCATTGTCTGATCCCGCTCAAAGCTCGCGCTTGGTTGGACCTTACAGCGCGGCGGGAAGCCGGCTTGCCCGTGTCCAGCAGTGACATAAAGAAGCACCGCTATGACGTTTTCCGGCTTTACCTGTCCATTACGCCAGGGAGCCGCTTTGAGTTGCCGGATCAACTTCGGAGCGATCTGATCGCTTTTCTGGCCGGTCTCTCTCCGGAGTCGGAGGAGTGGACGCCCATCCGCGCGGCTGTCAGACAGACGGGCAACTTGCCGGATCCCGTGACGGTTCTGGCTCAGTTGCGGGATAATTTTCAGTTAGGAGCGGGAGCAGCGTCATGAGAGATCACAAAGCCGCCCCAACTGTTAAGGAATACTTACAAGTTCGAGCTGATGGCACCCTAACATTCCGCTGCACGCTAACATCGGGAATGTTAGCGTGCAAGGCCTTGTTGAATGGACCTTTCGGTCCCCGAACGAAAGCCCATCCATGACCGACCGCAACGCTAAATCTAAATCCGAATTGGACAGTGATAAAAATGCTGTTATTTATAAGGCATGCTACGAGTTTGAAGCTCCTAACAAGGCAACAAATCTTGGGGAAAGACAGGTCCAGTTTGAATATGAGGGGATATCGTACCAAGGTGCCGGTAATGCGATATTAAATCTCGTTCCCAAGCCTCGTGTAGACATGCTGCTGAATTTCGGTGATCAACATCTTTTACCAAAACTGTTCACTTTACTATCCGGCATAGAGACCGATCTTAAGATCGAACGATGGGGGACATTGCGTAAAGTTAAAGGGTTGGCACGGTTGCATTCCTTTGAGGAAGATCGTGTGTGCTTATCATGGGTCCCTTTGCAAGAACCCATGCAAGCTGTGGGTGGGGATAAGACGGCTCTTTCACGTGTCGTTTTTCACATTTTCAATTTCTCTGAGCTGTATACGCTCAAAAGAAAAGAAAAGTGTGAACTGCGGGCTGAAGGGAACGTCAGTCTTAAAGCCAATGGATGGCGTATCGAAATACACCCCTGCAGTGATATGGCAACCAATGTTCAAACGCTCAAAGAGATGGGGGGGTATGCCCTCACGCATATTGCGCATATTGAGCGGGATAAAGGATGCGGGTTTAATGGCGAAGATGCGGATAAAATGCTTCTTGCGCTTGGATACTTTTTGTCGTTTGCGCGCGGCAACTGGTCTGTTCCTGTTTGTCCGGTCGGTTTAGACGATACAGGAAAACGAGTTTGGGAGCAGTGGAATGGCCCGAGGGCTGCATGGGCATATACCGAATCATGGTTTGATATTCATCATGCCCATGCGTTAACGGATCTTTTTCCTGGATTCATGCGACTCTGGAACAGGCCAGGATGGCAGGATACGCTGCATGAAGTTCTATATTGGTACCTTAACGCAAACAATTCCAATCATGGCATTGATCCCGGGATTATTCTGGCGCAGAGTGCCTTGGAACGACTTGCCTATGAATATGCGGTGCGCGATCGCGGCCTTATTGAATCTCAGGGTTTTAAAAATCTTCGTGCATCTGACAAATTGCGCTTGCTGCTTGCTTCCCTCGATATTCCTTTAACCATACCGCCAAATCTAACCCATTTATCTGCATTGGGGCGAAAGTTTAAGTGGATTGATTTGCCACATGGGCTGACGGAGTTTCGCAACATGCTTGTTCACCCTGAAAAGAAGGATCAAGGCGATTTCAAACTCGCCCATTTTGAAGCGTGGAGGGCATTTCTGTGGCTCATCGATGTGGCTATGCTCCGTCTCTGTGGCTATGAAGGAGAATACAGCAATAGGCTAACGGCGCGATGGGTTGGCGAGGTGGAGCGGGTTCCCGGACAAGCGACAGACGCTTCTCTTTCATCTTCGGAGGAAGAAGCATGATCGACCGCAACGCCAACCGCAAAGGATACAAGAAAACGCCGGTGGGGTGGATTCCGGTGGAGTGGGAGATTTCCAAATTCAACGAGATCGCAGAACTTATGACCAACGGATTTGTTGGAACCGCCACGTCACATTATTCAGATGCTGCCGACGGCGTCACATATGTCCAAGGGTTCAACGTTAAAGAAAACAGGTTAGACCTTACAGGCATTAAGAAGGTCAGCAAACCTTTTCACGAGAAAAATAAGAAAAGTGAATTACGCCACGAAGACATCTTGACCATTCAGTCAGGGGAAATTGGCATCTCAGTTTTAGTTCCGCCAGAACTCGTTGGCGCTAATTGCCATGCCTTAATTGTGACAAGATTAGTAAAATCGAAAGCAGTTCCAGGATTCTACGCGCAGTATCTGAATTCGTCTATCGGACATGAGCGAATGTGGAAGATTTCGACGGGTTCACTTATGAAACACATCAACTGTGGAGATTTACAGGAATTTCTTATCCCTCTCCCCCTTCTTACCGAGCAGCTAAAGATCGCCGAAATCCTGGCCGTCTGGGACGAAGCCATGGAGCAGAATAGCGCTCTGGTCGCCGCCGCCAAACGCCGAAAAAAAGCTCTTATGCAGCAATTGCTGACAGGGAAGAGGCGGTTGTCGGGATTTGGGAAATCAGGGAAAATGCACAAGACTCTTTTTGGCGATCTACCAGACGACT
>CAZSUH010000063.1:0-18144 GCA_964609905.1 uncultured Verrucomicrobiota bacterium | reverse complement strand
TTCCAGGATCGACACAGTCGCCGGATTCCCGATATGGCCCAGCGCCCGGATCGCGCTCAGCCGCAGGCCGCGCTGGATCCCATTCTTTTTATCGAGCGTTTTCACCATGTCCGTCAGCATCGGCACGGCCTCGCGGGCCTTGAGCCAGCCCAGCGCGAAAATCGCGTTTTCCGCCGTGAACGTGTCGGCGTCTTTCGCCAGCTTCAGCAGCGCCGGCACGGCCCGCGCGTCGCCGATCTGGCCCAGGGCCTGCGCAGCCCGGCGCTTCATTCTCAAATCTTTTCCTTCCGCCAGCGCCAGCAGGGCCGGCACCGCCGCTTTCGCCTGCATCCAGCCGAGGCCGAGGATCGCGTTCACGCGCACGGACTCGTCCGCGTCGCCCAGCGCCTTGATCAGGGCGTCTGTGCCGTCCGAATCGCCGATCCGCCCCAGTTCCACCACCGCATCCAGGCGGGTCTTAAGATCCGGATCGCCCGCCTGGGCCGCCAACGCCTTCACCCGGCGCGCGTCTTCCTTGCGTTCCGCGGCGAGTCGTTTCGCCTTGGCCGCCTTGACCGGCGCGCGCAGCTCGCCAATCGCGCGCTCCGCGCTCGCCCGGAGCGTGGCCAGTTCGTTCGCGGGGAACAGGCGCGCGCGGACGGCGGTCCGGCTCTCGTCGTTCTTCTTCATCTCGTTCGCCAGCGCATCGGCGGACATGCCGTTGATCTTCGCCAGGGTCTCCGCCGTGTACGCCTTTTGCGCGGCTTCCAGTTTCGCCACCGCCTTCTCCAACGCCCCGATCACGACGGCCGCGCTCTTCGGCGGATCCGTCAACTGCGCGGCCATATACGTCAACTGGAACTTCGGTCCTTCCAGCAGGCCCGCGATCCTGTTCGCCTCGCCGGGGATCAGGCCTGGCCCCCGGTCCGCACCGCGGTCGTTCAGGGTCCAGTCCCAGGCCTTCTCGCGGCGCAGGAAATCCAGATCCGCTTGCTTCTGCGCCTGCTCGATCTCGGCCGCGCCCCGCTTCGGCGCCGAGGCCAACCAGTCGGCCATGGCCATCATCAGCTTGCGCGACACGCCCTGCATGCCGTTGGACGGCGAGTTCCAGCCGAAGAACACGCCCATGGCGATGACGCGGCCGCCGTAGACCTCCCCATACGCGCCCACGGGATCGCCCGCGCACGCGGCAAACACCTTCCCTTCCGGGCCCACGGCGAGCGCCATGTGGTCCCACCCGCCGCAGGTGATCGGCTCGGAAATCGCCTTGGCAAACGGGCTGTCGCCGACGCCGACCAGGAACGAGGCGTTGCCGCGGTTGTAGGTCGCGGCCACCTGCGGAAAAACCGGCCGGTTGGCCGTGCGGGAATAGCCGCTGCGGAAGCCGGTGGCAAGCAGCCCCTTGCCCGAGGCCACGAACCGGGTCAGCGCCCGGCGACCGGTGAAACTCGGGAAATAATAGGCGTTCCAACCGCCGGTTAACATCACGACGTCCACCTTGGCCAGCGCCTCGTCCTTCTCCAGGTCCTGCGTCGTCAGGAACGCCGTCGTCCAGCCCTCGTCCTGGAAGGTCTTGACCATGCCGTCAGTCACGATGGAACGGCCATCCTTGTGAAACCCGATCGTCTTTCCCCACCCGTTCGATGTCACAAACGCCGCGGCCAATACGATTATCCACATGCTCTTATTCATCGTGAGTCTCCTTCATGTTTCCCGCCTCATTCCAGCAACGGACCGACACCGGCTCCCCATCTGCCTGCGGCGCGACCCACTCGATCCGTCGCTCCTCGCCAGGCAGCATATCGAAATAATTGTCCGAAAAACAAGAGGCGCCCGCCAGCGTCACCACACGCGCATACGACTCGGCCCGGATCACAACCGCGCGCCGCCGCCCTTTCCCCCGCTCGCGCCGCGCCTTCAGCGCCACGGCCGGCGGATCCATCTCGCCGGGCAATCCCTCGAAATACCACGCCCGGTCCACATGCGGCCCCGCCTTCAATTCCGCCACCAGCACCGCATCCAGCCCCAGGGCCGGCAGGTCGGTCCTGAACAGCTCGCCCACCACGGCGGACGTATTGGGCGAAACCGCGAACGAGATCGTCCGCTCCCATCGCGCCGCCCCCGCCCACGGCTGCACCCGCAGCGCCAGGCTCCCCTTCACCGCCGCCAGTGTATCGTTGCACACCCAGACGCGATGCGCGTCCTCCCGCTTTTCAATCGACGCCACCACCGGCCGGCATGCCCGCTTCAACGCATACCAGCCCGCCTTGGGCACGCCGTAATAATCCACCACGCTCCACCCCGTGGCCGGCCAGCAGTCGTTGAACATCCAGTACAACAGCCCCGCATTATACCACTTCCACCGCCGCGCGGCCTCCATCGAGTGCCTCACCCATTCGTGCTGGATCATCTCGAGCTGCTGCGCGCGCCGGGCCGGATCCTCGGTGGATCCGAACAACTTTTCCGCCGCCGCCCGCTGCGCGTCATACAGCCGCGTGTCGTTGTAGGGATTGTCTTTCGTGTGGAAATACCAGATCGGGCTCGCCGGATCGGCGATGTCCTCCGCCGTCATGAACCGGCGCAGCGACGCCATCGGCGGCGCTCCCATCGTGCCCGACTCGCTGTTGAACCGCCCCACGGCGCGGGCTATCCAGTCACGGTACTCGCGCCAGTCTCGCGCCAGACCCTGCCTGTCCATGGGCAGGGCGCTCATATGCGTGTCGCCGATGGTCATGCAGGTGTTGCGCCGGCCGCCGAAAGGGCTGGTCGGGAAAAACGGCCGGCCGGGATCCAGTTCGCGCAAGGCCGGCTCGATGATCGTCTCCTGGAACGCCTGGCCCCACCAGTGGGGATCACCCTCCCCGAAATCCATGCCGTTCTCGTTGTCGCCGCTCCACCAGGCCAGCGACGGATGATTCCGCAACATTCGGATGGCCGCCGGAATCTCCTCGCGCAAGGCCGCCATGAAGGCGGCATCCCCGGCCGGATACCGCGCGCACGCCATCAGGAAATCCTGGCACACCAGGATGCCCAGGCGGTCGCAGCAGTCCCAAAAAGCTTCGGGCTCGTAGATGCCGCCGCCCCACCCGCGCAGACAATTCACGTTTCCCTCGCGCGCGAGCCCGAGCAGCCGCTTGTACCACGCGCCCGTCACGCGCGAGGGCCACGGATCGGCCGGCACCCAGTTGCCGCCCCTGCAGAAAATTCGTTCGCCGTTCACGCGCACGATGAAACTTCGGCCCGGCGCCTCGCCATTGCCCGCTTCAAGGTTCGGATGGAGTTTCCGCAACTCGCGCGTGCGCGCCTCTTCCGCGCCGCCCGGCGCGTCTTCCGCTTGCTCAATCTCCACCGTGCGCACGCCGAACCGCACCTCCCGCGAATCGAGCACGCCTCCGTTCCGGGCTCTCAACTCGCACCGACACCGATACAGCGGCTGTTGGCCATACCCGTTCGGCCACCAGAGCCGGGGCGAATCCAGACGCACGCGCCAGGCGGTTGAATCGGCGCGCAGTTCCCCGGAGGCCGTCCATACCGGCGATCCGCCGGAAGGACCGAAAATCTCCACGGCGGCGTGAATGGCACCGCCGGTTCTTCGCTCCGTTTCGATCCGCACCACCACGTCGGCGCCGGCCGCCTCGGTTTTGCCAGGCCGGAGCAGTCCGAGGATCCGGACATGCGCGTCCGCGATCCGGGCGCGGTCGTAGCGGACCAGCCGGACCGGCCGCCAGATTCCATAACTGACGAACCGGTTGACCCAGTCCCAGTGAAAGGTGCACTGCATGCGCCGCACATAGATCCGCTCGGACGCGCCGAACGCGCACTCGTGTTCGGGCGGCTTGCCCGTCACGTGCTTCCAGATGCCGTCGAAATGGACGCGCAGCTTGTTGCGTCCCTTTTTCAGGTATTTCCCCACCTCGAACCGGTGCGGAACGAACATGTTGGCCGTCCGTCCGATTTCCCGGTCGTTCAGGACGATCGTCGCGTACGTGTCCAGCCCCTCGAACTCCAGAACCGCCCAGGAATTCTCCCACCCGGGTTCCAGCGTGAACGCGCGCTCATACACCCAGTCCCATTGCTCCACCCATTGGCAGGCCTCGGCCTGATCGCGCCAGAACGGATCGGGAATTCGGCCCGCGCGCAACAGGTCGAGGTGAACATGCCCGGGCACGGCGCCGGGCAACGCCAGCTTTTCGCCGCCGTCCGGCGGCAGGCCGGTCAGCTTCCACGGGCCGGTCAGTTTCAGCGTCTCGATCACAGCGACTCCGCCACGTTCAAGTTTCCATCGAGCCGCACGACCTGGCCCGCCTTCATCTCGATCGACACGGCGCGGTGTCCGTACCGGATCTGGAAGGTTCCGCCCTTGGATGCGGTGAGGGTCGCGCCGGTCAACGCGCGCTTATCCCACGCCATATCCACCGTCAGCCCGCCCCGCCCGCGCAAGCCGCGAATCGCGCCCGTTCGCCAAAGCGGCGGCAGGGCGGGGAGCAGTTCAACGCAGCCGTCGTGGCTCTGCAGGAGCATCTCGGCAAGCGCGCCGCCCCAGCCCAGCAGGCAGTCGATCTGCTTGCGGTTCCCCTTGACGAACAGGTTGGCGCCGGCGTTGCGGGCCAGGCTTTTGTGCGTCTCGGCGCAGAGGAACGCGTTCTTGAATCGTGCCGCCAGGGCCATGGCCCAGACGCCCGGCCAGCCCGCCGTCAGCCCGCCGTGCACCTTGCGCCGGAGGAAGGCCTGCTCCGCCGCCGCGAATAGATCCGGGCTTCGGGAGGCGGTGATGACCGCCGCCGGAAAGACGGGATACAGGTGCGACAGGTGCCCCATGCCGGGCGTGCACTCCTCGTAGTCCTCGTCCCATTCCTGCAACTGGCCGTGCTTGCCGATCTTGAACGGATAGAGCTTTTCAAGCGCAGCATGGATATTGGGAACGATCGCGTCCTCGATCCCCAGTTTTTCCACGGCCTCCAGAAAGTTGCCGAACAGCTCCCGCGTCATGGCCAGGTCCATGGTGGACGCCTTGCACACCGCGCAGACCTGCTTGTCGTTGGGCGAGAAACGGTTGCCCGCCTCGACCTGGGCCAGCTCCTTTTTGAAACTGAAATCCGGCAGCAGGAACTTGTTTTCCGGCGATGTGGAGGGCGACGTGACCCGATGGCCCCGCCCGTCCTCCGTGAGAAAATCGAGCAGGAACTGCGCCGCGCCCTTGAACACGGGGTAAACCGTATCCCGCAGAAAAGCCTCATCCCGCGAGTAGAGGTAATGCTCCCACAGATGATGGCACAGCCAAATGCCGCCGAAGGGCCACCAGGACCAGGCCGCGTCCTCCCCCGCCAGCGTGGCCATCCGCCACAGGTCGGTGTTGTGATGGGTCACCCACCCCCGCGCACCATACAGCTCCCGGGCCGCGGTTTGACCGCTGTCCGCCAGCTCCCGGACCAGGTCGATCAGGGGCTGGTGGCACTCGGAGAGGTTCAGCACTTCCGCGGCCCAGTAGTTCATCTCCACGTTGATGTTCGTCGTGTAATTGCTGCACCAGGGCGGAGTCGGCTCGGAATTCCAGATGCCCTGGAGATTCATGGCCTGGGAGCCGGGCCGGGAACCGGCGATGGTCAGGTAGCGCACATACTGGAGCACCAGTCCGGCCAGGGATGGATCGTCGATCGGCCCGGCCAGCGCCGCCAGCCGGGCAGAGGTGGGCAGAGCGTCCGTCACGGGTTCGCCGATCTCCACGGCCACGCGGTTGAACAGGGCGCCATAGTCGGCGATGTGGTCCCGCTTGAGCGCGGCATACCCCTTGGCGGCCGCCTGGCCGGCAACCGCCTGGCAGCGGGCCAGCACCTGCCGCACATCCCGGTCACGCGGCGCTTTGTAGCCGGCATAGTTGGTGCCGGCGGCCAGCACCATGACCGCATACGAGGCATCGACCACGCCCAGCCGGAAGGGATCCGGCACGATCCGGCCATCGGTCTCGACCACATGGACATGCGCCGCAAATCGCAGCGAATCGGATTGGCCCTCCTCGAGATAACTGAGAGCCGGCTGCGTGGTCAGGATGTAGGAATCGGCCCGATCCGGCGCCCGACCTGTGAGGGAAAGACCATCGGCCAGGACACGCGTTTCGTGACGCAAGGGCGACTCCATGGCCAGGAGAAAGGTCAGGGGCCCGCCGGTCGCTGTCAGCCGCAGGACAAGAACCTGGTCGGGGAAACTCGCAAAGTATTCGCGCGTGTAGCGCACGCCGTCCTGTTCATAGGCCACGGTCTCCACCGCTTCGTTGAGGGAAAGGGCGCGGCGGTAGCGCTCGGTGGCGGTGCGAGACAGCGTCTTCTGCAACTTCATGCTGCGCCAGTCGTCGGTCTGGCCCAGCGTCAGGTGCAACGTGCCCAACGGCTGATAGCACTCCGACCAGAAGCCCATCATCTCGTCGTTAATCAGGTTGTTGGCCTCCTTGAGCCGGCCGTTCCGAATCAGCTCCCGGGCCTTGCCCAGGTTCTGCCGGGTTCCGGGATGAACCTTCAACCGCTCCTGGCCGCTCCAGAGCGTGTCGTGGTTGAGCTCGATCCGCTCGTAGGGCACACCGCCATAGACCGCGGCGCCCAGCGATCCGTTGCCCAGCAGATGGGCATCCTCGAAGACTGTTGCCGCCTGGGATTCGAAGAGCGTGTAAGGAATGGTTTTCATCATACCCGGGACCCGGGGTGACCCGGCTTTCATTTCGTTTTTTTGAGCACGACGGCATACAACGCGGCGAACGGGCCCGCATGCGGGTTCATGCCATCGGTTACCATTTCAATGTCCACCGTATTCTGCGCTTTCACGTTGTCGGCGGGAAGCGCGAATGTCGCGGTTTTCACATCGCGGAACGGGAGTTTGCACGGGCCTTCATAGACCGTCGCGCCGTTGAGCGAGATTCGTATCGCAACGGGATCACCTTCCCAGAACTCCGGTTCCTGTTCGCCGCACAGATGAAGATCATAGCCGACGCCAGGGGCGGCCGCGAAGGGAAAGCGGACCCGGTTAAGCCCTTCAGTTTGCGCGCCGCGCAGAATCGTCGGCCCCACGCAGTCGGCCGGCGAGATGAAGAGGTCCCCCGCCTTCGGGTCCAATCCGATCTCCTTTTCGGCCCGGGCGCGCGAGTCGGCGATCGCCTTCGCGTACAGTTTCCGGAAATCCGGCTTCCCCTTGGCGGCCGCCACGATCGCCTTGGCAAACCCGACGCCGGCGCCGACATAACCGGGCATCTCCCGCAGGGCTTCCGGGTTGTAGGCCTTCGCCTGTTTCCACCGCGTTTCCACGAAGGCCGCGATCCGCGCCAGTTCCGGAATCTCCGTCAGGGCTTCGGGCGTAATCCGTCCGTATTTATATTTGTCCAGTTTGCCCAGTTCCAGGCTGACCGGGTGCAGGATGTCGAACATCTTTTCGCCATACAGCATCGCCACCGCCTGGCGAATGGACCGTTTCGGATCGTACCCCTTCACGTTCCAGAGGCAATCCGCCGCCGCGGACAGCATGCTGGCGCCGAACTGGACGCTGGTGTTCAGATAATAAAAACCGATGTCCCCGTAAAACCCGTCGTAATACCAGTCCCGGAAACCGGTCATCTCGTCCGTGATGTAATTGTAGGCGTTGTGCGGGCCCGGCCGATTTTGCCAATACGCGGGTTTCTGCTTGATCCGCGCCGTGATCCAATCCATGTCGGCTTTGCGCAGCCGGTACGAGACCACACGGTGTCCCGTCCAGAAAATGCGCAACCCCGGCTGGTTCATGTGCTCGCCGATGGCGGTCAAATAGGCGTCCCTCGTCCGCTCCGGGTAGCGATCGAGCCCGAAGCTGTAGTAGGGGCCCCAATAGTAGGGCGGACAGTAGAGCATCTCGAAGTCGGGATGCGCTTTTTTCACGTCCGCAAACAACCGTCCGAGATACGCCGCATCCTGCTTCGCCGCCGTTCCGGAAATTTCCACATCCCGCGGATGCATCGGAAACCGGTTGTCGTCGTAATTCCATAACACATTCCCCCGGTTCGCCGCGATCTCGTCGAACACTTCCCGGTGAAACGCATAGGTGCGCTCGCTCGTCAACGGAAACAGTTGCGGCTCGATCAGGTTTTTAATGTCGACGTAATGGCGAATGCCAAACGCCGCCATCTGGCGGGAGGCGGCGTTCACGGCCGCCCGCGTGATCGGCGAGCGGTACTCGTTCAACCCGTCCGTCACAATGACGTCCATCTTGGAAAAAAGGGCATGTTCCAGCGTCCCGGCCGTCAGCCCCCCCCTGTCAGCGCGATTGATCACATCCGGCCAGTCCGCGATCCGGCACACGCGAATCGCCTTCCGCGTCGGATCCAGCAACTGAATCAGGCTCACCACACCCCACGTCGTTCCAAGCGCGTCCCGTCCGTTGATGACCGCGCCCTCCCGAGTCACGGCCAGCGCGTAGCCCTGCGGATGATCGGGCGCGACAGGCTCTTTGTCGAGGTTGAGGCGCACGGTGAATCCGCCGGCGCCGATCCGGGGTTGAGCGTCCGCCGCCACGGCCAGCTCGATGCCGAAACGCGTCAGTTTTTGACGTAGAAGATCGACACGGACGTCCTCCGGCTTCAACCCGCCGCCCAGGGCCAGCGTCAGGGTCTTCAGGGGAATGAACGTCTCCTCGAAAACCGCCTCCCGCGGGGCTGGGAACGGCTTCGCTCCCGTATGCTGCGGCAGCTTGAAATCGTCCACGTTCACGCCGTCCAGAAAACGCAAAGCCGATTTCGCCTGATCGACCGGCGAGGTCTCGAAGTACCGCCGTGGCCCGCGCCAGGCATCCTGTTCCGACGGCAGGCCCATCGCCGCCAGTTCCTTCAGCCACCGGATCATAGCCGCCGTGTCGTTTTTCAGGAACATCGCGGACGCCATCCCCAGCCGCGCATTCGCCTTCTGCGCGGGGTCGGGCCCTTCCGCCCGCAGAACGGCCTCGAACGCGTCGATCGCGGGGTCCGGCTTGTTTTCGCACAGAAAGGCCACGCCCAGGTGGTTGCGCGTGGCCCAATCGGTTGGGTCGAGTTTCAGTATCTTTTCCAGCGAGCGGAGATACTCCACGCGCATCGTTTCCAGTTCGGCATCCGTTTTCAACTCCGTGAACCGCGCTTTCCGTTGCGGCGTGAACATGGACCACTGGACATAGTGAAGGCCGCCCCAATCCTTCAGCCGCTTGATTTCGGCTTTCGCCTCGGGGCCCGGCGCGGGGGCGGGTTCCGCTGCCTGCAGAATCGTCATTCCTCCGACTGCCCACGCCCACACCACCGCCGCCATCGCTCCGCATTTCCTTGTCATTTCAACTGTCCCTTCGTTTGTTTTAGCACCGCATACCGGATCATCATCCGAAACGGGCCGTCTTCCGCCATCCCGTCCGGCCCCTCCGTCTCGAACGCCAACTCCCGCCCCGCCGTGCCGGGTTTGTCCGCGATCGACACCGTGAGCGTATTGGCGGCTTTGACCTGTTCGCCGGACAACTCAAGGCGCAGGGTGCGCCATCCGGTTGCGTCAAGGGGTTTGTCCCCCTCGAACACGGTCCGCCCGTTCCACGCAACCGTGACGGCAACGGGCCGGCCGTTCAAACGGGCGTTCAGCAACAGTTCGTGCGGCGTGCCCACCCGGTCTGCGGGGCCGGGCGACAGGGTCAGCGCGCACCGGCGGGCCGTTTCGCCGAGTCCGTGAACCACCTGCCGGACGCCGGTCGCGAAATCCTCGTGGTCGTCCAGGATCCCACCGGTGAAATGGCAGGCGCCGTACAGAACGTCCACGTCGGGGTCGCCGTCCCCGGCCGCGCGGGCCAGCGCCTTCTGGTCCACCACGGCCCGGTAATAATAGAGACGGGGATCCGCCTTCACCTCGTCCACCAGCCGGCTCTTGTGCGTCTCGAACAGTTGCCGCCACGTCGTGCCCCAGGCGGCCGCGGCGGCCGGGAACCGCCGTTCCAGTTCGGCCGCGGCCGCCAGCCCGTTGGTGACGAACGGCTCGATCCAGTCCAGCGATACGGCCGCGCGTTTCTTTTCCTCCGGCCCCACCCCCTCGTTCCGGCCCAGGGAATAGAACGGCCACAGGCAATCCAGCCAATAGTCCATTTTCTTCACGATTTCCCACGCCTCCGGCCCCAGCAGCTTGCGCCCCGCCTCGCGCACCGCGCGCTCCGGATCGTAAGCCTCCGGGTTCCACATGAAATCGGCCGCAATCGCGTTGGGGATGGCGCTCCGAGGCATGGCGCTGTTCAGGCCGAACCAGGCGACGCCGTCCGGGAACCCGCTCTGCGCGAACTCGCGGAAAACGGTCAACGGCCGGGCGCCGGAATGCCGCCAGAACAACGCGGAGCTGGTGATGATCGCGTTCTGCCAGAAGAACGGCTTGCGTTGGATCATGAGCGCAATCCAGTCGAGCTGATCCTTCCCGGCCAGCAGGGAATTGACCTGCGAACCGGTCCAGAACACGTCGACGGCGGCCGGCCACCGCGCGCCGATCGCGGCCAGGTAGTCGTCGCGCGATTCGCCGTAGGAGGCCGGCACCGTTCCGCCCGGTCCCCAGTAGAACGGCGGACAGACCAACAGCCGGGCCTCGGGATAGTCCCTCCGGAGCCGCGCCAGCACATTCGTGACGATCCAGGTGTCGGCTTCGCGCGCCGATCCGAAATGGGCCGCATCGTGGGGGTGCAGGGGAAACCGGCTGTCGTCGAGCAGAATGCCGAGATGCCCGCCCGCGGCTTCCGCGCGCCGCGCGTGCCACAGGATGGCGTCCACGGTTTCCGCGTCGCCGCACAGCTTGTTTTCCGGACTGCCGCTATGGGGCCGCAGGCTGGAATACCACGTGATTCCCAACGGCGTCAGGCTGGCGCCCAGTTTTTCCACCATGGGGATTCGAAAAACCGGGTCCCATTGCTCGGGCGCGCGCCAATATCCCCAATTCGGATGATCCGCCCCGCCCCAGGCGGGATCGGTGCCGTAGAAGGGGGCGTTGAATTTGCAGACCAGCAGAAATTGCCGGTTGCGCTCCAGAAACCGCTCCATGTTGGGATTCGGTCCCTTCAACCCCCCTTGCCGGTCTTCCGAAATGAACTCCTGATAGGCGGCGCCGTGGATATAGCCGCGCCGGACGAGATGGGGAAAGTCCTGAATCGTGGCCGCCCGCGCCCGGGTGGCGCCGTCCCAGTGAATCAACTGCGCCAGGCTTGACGCGGCCCAGACCAGGCCCAGCCGATCATGCCCCTTCAGGACGATCAGCGGTTTCTCCGCCGCCGTGTGCAGCAGATAGCCCTGTTCCCGCGCCGGCACGGCGGGAAGGTCCTTCACCGCCCCCGCCAGCGCCGTGTCGCCCAGCGCAATCGCCGCCGTGTGGGCCGCGCCGGGCGCCTCCACGACCGCTGCCCGCCCGCCGTACCGCGCGATGCGATCGATCAGAATCGCCGCGATCGGCCCCGGGTTCTCGACATCCCGACCGACCACGATGGCGACATCGGACAGGGGCAGGAACGCGTCGCGGTACTCCGCCTTCTGGGGCGTGGGCAGAATGGTTCCCGTGTAATACGGCATCATGAGCGGATCGTCGCGCAGCCGGTCCGCTATACCCGTTTCAGGAACACCCCCCCGCGCGGCGCCCGCTCCAGCAATGACGCCCGCCAGCGCCCATGCGATCGGGAAACGGCCTCTGGTTTCATTCGTTGCATGCATCGTTATCGCCTCCGTCAAACCCGTCGTATTACCGGATCATCACAACGGCGCCGGGGCGCCGATGAAGAAAAAACCGGACGCAAAACTCGATTTCGCCCACATTGCAATAACCGCCGTTAGGACTGCGATACCGCACGAAGCGATAGGGCGTGGCATCCTCGTTGGTGATGGTCGTCCAGCCGGCGGGCGGCGTCGACGGCACGGTGTACAAATCCGCGAAGCCGTTGGTCGCGCTGGTGTTCGAGCCCTGGAACTTGCCGCCCGTCATCCGCTGGGGCAGGCCGGCGCGGGGGAAAAACCGGATCCGCGTGATCCGCTGGGCGCGTTCCGCGCCCAAGTCCAGGCCGCAGGTGCCACCGTCCGCCGGCCCGTCGGGCGTGGTGGCCGTGTTGCCGTCGAAGGCGTAGGCGTAGTTGACGGCCGTGCCGAACACGGTTCCGGTGGCCGGCACGTCAACCGGCGTCGGGGCGGTGTGGATCGCCATGGCCGCCGACGCCTGGCCCTCCAGCCGATACCCGCCGGGCAACAACGTCAGCTCCAGGGTGGTGTCGGTGTCCGTATAAATGTCCAGAAGCGGCGTCACCACGATCGCCGCCTGTGTGGCGCCTTCGGGAATCGTGACCGAAAATCCGGGGAGCGCCGCGATGTGTTTGCCCGTCACCGCCGTGCCGCCCGTCCGCTCGTAATAGACCGTCACCGGCAGATTGGTGGCGGACGCGGCCCGATAGACCGTGAAGGTGCCTTTCGTCAGGCCGATCTCGGAGGCGTCGCAGGTGTTCGTCAGCCGGACGGACGCGGTCATGAAGACGGAGGCCGGCTCGGCCGCCGCATCGACGAGGGCATTCGTCGCATGGAAGCGGTAGGCGTAACAGGTGTCCGGCGCCAGACCCGACGCCGGATAACTCAAAAAGGCGGGCGCGTTCGAGAAGCCGAAATCGTGGTGTGCCGCCCACTGGGTCCAATTCGTGCCCTGATCGACGGGCCCGTAATGGACCCGCACATGTGCCGGGGGACTGTCGGGCTCGAGTCCCGTGGAGCCCAGGATGCCGTTCAACCGGGCGCTGGTCGTCATGATCTCCGTGGCCGGTTGATGGCCGATCACCCGTTCGTAGAACGCGAGCTCAGCCACATTCAGATACCCGTAGTCCGGACTCAGGTAGCGGATGTACCGGTAAAAACCGTTATCCGCGCTGTTCGTCAGGGTCGTCCAGGCAACGGCCGGCGTGGCGGTAATGACGCAGATGTCCGTGTAGCCGCCGGCGGGCCCTTCGTTCGAGCCCTGGAACTTGCCGCCCTTCATCCGGCTGGGAAAAGCCGCCCGCGGATAATACCGGACATAGCCAAGCTGTCGGGCGCGCCCTTCGCCCAGGTCCAGGCCGCAGTATCCGCTGATGGTCGGCGTATCGGGGTAGGTTGTCGTGTTGCCGTCAAAGGCGTTCGCCCCGCTGCTGTGGCTCCAGAACACCGTTCCCGTCGTCCGAATGCTGTCGTCCGCCCGTGTCGAACCAACAAACGGCCACCCGACGCCAAGCAGGACGGCCAGAACCAGAACCGACCGCCACCCCCGTTTTCTCACGCGTTTTTTTGTCGTTTCGGTCGTCATCATTCTATTTCCCTCTCTTTTCAAACCCCGTCGCTAAACCCTCCCCTATTTCACGATGATCAACGCGCCCGGCGCCAGGCCGGACCAGACAATGTGGCCGTAGTTCGTCACGAATCCCGAGCCCAGCGGGTGTTCCCGTGTTTTCACGGTGAGCGTGTTGGGCCCCAGGTCCAGCCAGGCGCT
Source organism: uncultured Verrucomicrobiota bacterium (assembly GCA_964609905.1). Taxonomy (GTDB): domain Bacteria; phylum Verrucomicrobiota; class Kiritimatiellia; order CAIKKV01; family CAIKKV01; genus CAZSUH01. Next base: position 4,687 of record CAZSUH010000063.1, on the reverse strand, counting down.
CGCCGCATCCAGCCAGATGTCCCCCACCGTGAAGTCGTTGGTGAGGCGCAAGCGGGCATCGTTGGCCACGTGGAAAACGGCCCGACTCGCCTCGCCCGGAACGTTTCCGGGAAAAGCGGGCGGCGCCTCCGTGTAACCTTTGAAGGTCAAGACGGGCTGGTCCACCCACACCGTGCCGCGGCCCGCGCCGTCCGCCGCGGTTTGCCTGTAAATCGTTCCCGCACCGGCGCCGCCGGAACCGCCCACGGTGGCCGAAACGGCGCCCATGAAATTCAGGAAGTCGGCGCCGGCGTTGGTCACCACCAGCGCAATCCGCCCGCCGCCACTCGCATAACCACCGCTGCCCAATCCATTCGCCTGGATCGCGCCGTTCCCCCGCAGCGCGCCGGCGGTAAGAGAAATGGTCCCCCCCGCACTCTGTCCCTGAGAGTATTGCCCGACCACGCCGTTCGCCGCCAAAAGGCCGTTGTGCCGAACCGTGCCTTTGACGGTCAACAGAACGGCCCCGCCGCCGGCCACACTCCATCCCGAGCTTCCCAGATTCGTGGGCGCCGTGACGGAACCGTAACAGGGGCCGGAAAGGCCGGCCCCGCGGCCGCCGTAACTGCCGCCGGTGCCGTTGTTCCCGGGCGCCGGACCATAACCCGCCGCATAGCCTTTCCCCGTGACGTCGATGAGCCCATTCGTGTCGACGGTCAAGTCGCCGCACACGGTCAGGTCCAGTTTGTAAACCTCGGCCGCGCCCGCGGGATTGGCCGACTGGGTCAGCCTGCCGTCCGCCAGCACATACACGTCATTGCTCACGATCGTCGGCCGGCTGAGCGACACCGTTCCATTGGCCTGCACCGTCATGTCCTCCGCCACCGTCAGGTTCGTCAACGCCGTCAGCGTGCCGCCCACCAGCAACTCCCGAATCGTGACCGGCGCCGTGAGAGTCGCCGCGTTCGGCCCTTGAATAGATACCCGGCTGGACGCGCCCGGCGCTCCCACGGGTGACCAGTTCTCCGCCGTATGGAAACTGCCGCCGGCCGCCCCGATCCAGGAAGACCAGTTTTCGTCGAAAAACCAATTCGAGTTCTCGAGACTGTCCTTCGACGCAATCGCGCGAATGGGCTTTCCCCCGGTCGCGTCGCTGTCCGCCGCATCCACGCCCTGAACCGTCGCTCCGCCGGTCACGTTCAGATTCCACGGTTGGCCGGAGGACACGCTCCGCAGCGAAATATTGGTCGCCGCCGGCGATCCGAGCAGAACCAGGGACCGCAGGTTGAAGGCCGACGCCGGCTGGAACATGAAAAGGTACTGGCCGCCGGGCGCTTCGCATCGAAACTCCGTGGCCGAAAATCCCGCCCCGAATGTCACCGTTCCCTCGCTGTTCATCGTGTTGATCTTGTAAAAGGACTGGTCCCCCAGCTTGATGGACTGATCGCCCGCGCCGCCGATAATCACCGTGGAGAAGGCCGACGTGAACGTGCCGCCCGTAAAGTCCGCGTCCGCCATGAGCGTGATCGTTTCCGTGTTGATGGCCGTCAACGTCCCCGCCACCACCGCGTTTGTGATCATTGTGAGATTGTAGCCCGCCAGGTTGAGCGAGGCCCCGTTTTCGATCTTCAGCCCGCCGGTCAGAATCTTGGCCGTATCGAAAACCGGATAACGCGGCCGGCCGGCCGGGATCGACACGAAGTCCTCGGTCAGCGGCGCGCGGCCCCGGCTCCAGTTGTTGGTCGCGCCCCACGCCGTGCTGATGGCGCCGGTCCATTCGTTCGTCTCCCCGGGGGTGACGAAGGCCCAGTTCCGATTGCCGCCGCGATCGATGGAATCGAAAGCCCCGATCGACGCCCCGAGCGAGGCATCCGAATCCTTCACGTCCACATTTCGCACCGACTGGTTGGCCGATCCGTTGACGTTCAACTTCCACGGTTCCCCATCGCTTGTTGACCGCAAGACCAGGTTGGTGGCCGAGGGCAATCCGTTCAGTGTCAGCCGTCCCAGGGCCGCCACCGAGTTGGTCTTGCCGGCCTCGAACAGGAGCGTCTTGCCGCCGGCATTGGTGCAGGTGAGTCCCATGAAGGTGGTGTTCCCGAAAAGGGTGGAGGTGGACGCGGCCGGGCCCGAAAAGATGATTTGGGAATCCGTGTGGCCGGCGAAACTGGCCGCATTGGACCAGACGCCGCTGAGCGTCAGGGACTGATTCGTATACAGGAGCAGGTAGCCTTTGTTGCGAATGAGGACATTCCCCACCACCGTATCCGTCACGTTCGAGCTTATGACCGTGAATACGGTCGCATTGGCGTTGTTGTTGTTGTCGACGATCACTGTCCCTTCGTGAAGGCCTTGATTGGCGGTGCGCCAATACACCGTTCCCGCGCCGCCGCCGGTGAACCCATACGCCGTCACGGCGTTGGTGAAGTCCCCGAAACCGGCGCCGGCGTTGGTCACCACCAGCGCGATCCGACCGCCGCCCGCAGCGCCGGGCCCCGCATTCGCCCGGATAAGGCCGTTCCCGCGCAACGCGCCGGCCGTCAGATAAATGCTGCCTCCCGCGCTATGGTAATTTCCCGCCATGCCATCCGACGCCAGAAGCCCCTCGTGCCAGACCGTGCCGCCCACGGTCAGGAGAATGGCGCCGCCGCCGATCGAACTCCAGCTTCCGCTTCCCAGGTTCGTGGGCGCCACCAGGGAGCCGTAACAGGGCTTGGACGGGCCGCCCCACCCGGATCCCACTCCGCCGTGACTGGCGCCCAGGCCGTTATACCCCGAACCCGGCCCGCATTGCGACGCATAGCCCTTGCTGGTGACATTCATCGCGGCATTGGGCCCGACGATCAGGTCGCCGCCGATCGTGACGCAGAGGCGGTTGACCTCGGTGTTCCCGTTGGGATTGACCGTCTGCGTCCACACGCCGTTGCTGATCGTGCAATCGCCGATGACGGTGAAATTCGTGAAAACGCCCCGGCCGGGGTAAACGGTGGCCACCGTCACCGTGCCAACATACCCGTTTTGGGTCCAGGTCTGGACCGGAATATTCAAATCCCAGGTCATGTTTTTGTTCGTCCGAGCATCCAGCACAACATGGTCGCCCGGCAATGGAATCTCCCCTCCCGCCCAGTTGGCCGGATCGCTTGCCAGGAAGTTGTTCGCTGCCGCCCCCCCGCCCCAGGTGAGCACCTTGTGCAGATAGATGAAAATGGAATCGGTCCACAGGAAGGTGGCCGATTCCGAGTTATCGTTGGTCACGGTCAACCGCACCTTGTAGACCCCGCCGGTCGCGTATTGCGTGGAGACGGTCGGAAAAGTCGAATCGATCGAGCCGTCGTCATTCAAGTCCCAAACGTAGGCGATGATGTTGGTGTTGTTCCCGCTGAGCAACGGCCGGAACGTGACGGTCTCGTTCGTGAAACCCATGATCTTGTCCGGCTGGATCCAACAAATCAACTCGGGCGGCGCCTCCGTCTGGAGCAGGCCCGGCCCCGTGATGTGGCGGGGCAGGCTGTTGGACCCATACACGCCCGCGAAATACTTCACGCCGTCCACCGTCAGATACCGGACCGCATTCGTCCCCGCCGTCAGGTTCAGAACGCCGGGCGACGCCAAGGACACGTCGGTGACGGACGGCAGAACGTTTCCGGTGACCTTCAACGTGCCGGAACGGATCGAGATGCGGCTGCCCGCCTCGGCCGCGCTGAAGGACGCGGCGCTCAGGTCCACCGTGCCGTTTTTCGGCGGCGCGCCATCCACGGGCGCCGCGCTCCCGATCACCAGTTCGTTGGTTCCCAGCGCAATCGGGTACGGCACGGTCAGCGTCGTGTTGGCGGTCGCGCCCATGACACCGCCGTTTGTCCCGATGGCGATCTGCCCGTTGGCCGCCGCCGTGAAGGTGCGGCCGGCCAGGTCATTGACCAGCATCCCGCCCGCGCCGTCTCCCCCCCGGTTCAGCGTCATAACGGTGGCACCGGCGGAACTGGGGTTCGCGGGCGCCCGATTGGCTCCATAGATCTCGTAAACCGGCGAACGGTCCGCCAGGAACATGTCGAGCGGCGCCGCCGCCGAACCGAAATTGGCCACATTCAGGCGCACGACCACACCGGGCTGAAGCGTGGCGGCCGCGGCTTGCGACCCACTGAAGCCCGTGGCATGCGTGATCTCCAGGATGGAACCGGACTCGAACGTCAGCGCCCCCGTTCCCGTCAAACCGCCGGCCTGATTGGCGATCAGTCGGCCGCCGGCCTCGACCGTGACCGCGCCGTTCAGGGCGTCCGAAGCACTGATCGCCAGCGTGCCGCCGGCCTGGACCACGATCGAGGCGATGCCGGAACCGGCGCCCATGCCCGCCGGCCGGCTCACGGTCAATGTCGCGCCCGGCGTCACCACGAACCGCACATACCGGCCGGATGTCGTGTCCCCGTACACGGCGTGTTCGTCGCCGAGCGTCACCGAACCGATCACGTTCGCATCCAGCGTGCCAGCCTCGCCCAGGGTGATCACCGGTCCGTTAGCCGTCGTGCCGTTACCCAGGGTCAGGGCGACGGGTGCCACGCCGGGCGCCGCAAACCCCTGGAGTCCGATAGAGCTTGTGCCCGACGCAACTTCGATCGTGCCCAGGCTCCAAGAGCGCGCCGAACGGTCCGTACTGATCCCCTTGAACGGCGTGCCGGCCCCGATGAGCACGCTCCCCAGCGCGTTGTTCTGC